>RGVM01000450.1 GCA_010027295.1 Chitinophagia bacterium | reverse complement strand
GGCCGGCTGAAGTCCGAGTATGCGCCCGGCCATATCGCGGAAAAGATTCTCATAAAACCCTCGGCTTGGGTGGTTGCGCGGCAGCTGTTCCAGGGTCAGTGCAAGGCCGGCGAGGACCCAGCTGTTGCCGCGGGCCCAGAAGACCTTTCGGCCATTGGGCTCCTTGCGGTCGGCGGGTGTTCCGGTCCACAGGAAGCGGCCGTCCCGGTAGAAGAGTCCTTCCTCTTTGTCGTACAGCATGTCGTATGTCTGGCGGTAGTATTTGTCCATCTCGTCGATGAACCTTGCGTCTCCGGTCATCCGTGCATGGCGGGCCAGCACGGGTGGGGCCATGAAGAGGGCGTCGCACCACCACCAGAGGATCTTCTTCTCGTCGGTTTCGGTGCCCGCGCGCCAGGGGTGCGGCTTGTACAGGTGTTCGCGGAGCATGGAGTCCGTCGGCCGCAGGTCGGCCGGCAGTCCCTGCTCCCGCAGATGCATGTAGCTATAGGTGATTATGATGTCATCCGCATGGAAATATCGGTTCCAGGGCTGCCAGTGGTTGCGGGCGGCCATGGCCTGCAGGGTGTTCCGATAGGCCGTGTCGCCGGTGGCGAGATGGGCGCGGGTGACGCCGACGTAGTATGCGCCGTTGGTCCAGTCGGTGGGCGACTTGGCCTGAATGGGATGGGCCTCCTGCCAACGCATGGCACGCAGGAGGGCCGGAGGGATGGACGTATCTTCGGTACCGGGCCTGGCGACCCTGCAGGCGCTGATGGTCAGGAGTGCTGCGAAGAGAACCGTGGTTCGGCTGCGTAAAGAAAATCGATTCATGTCGGCGGATTGTGAGGGTTCGATTTTACGGAAAGGCCGGGCAGTGCGGGTTAACATCACGCCTCTTCATGCTCGTCCGCGCTGAAATTAGGGAAAGCGCGGGATACAAGTATGACTCTGTCTGCCGATAGCTGTTCCCGACGGAAGAAAGCATGCTGATATTGCCCCCGCGTGATAAAAAGGCATGATTCATGAACATGACGGAGAGATCACGCATGCAGAGCAGATATTGGCATGGGCACAACCATCGCCCGCCCGGCGCAGCACACCAGGGTTCGCCTTTGCCGGTGGATTGGAGGTGGTATTCGTTGAGTATCGTGTTCATGTTGGCTGCGCTATCGTTCACCTACGGCATGTAGCCGGTACTGTAAGCCCTTAGGCGGATGACTTTGACCTCGGCGGAGGTGTCTTCGCCGTGTTCGGCTTCGGCGAGCAGGAAGACCTCGACATAGCAGTAGGGATGCCAGTGCCGGAGTGCGGTTTTCGGGAGACCTACATACACAAGGCGAAGCCTGCCATGTCAATACTGCCCTTCTCCTGATTATCTGAATTCTGGCTAACTTACCCACATGAACCGCATGATACGAAAGATCGCCCTCGCCGTGCTGGCGGTGACGGTCTCGACAGGATGGAAGGGAGATGGAAGGATGGGCCCCGACCCCGTGACAGCCACCCTCCGCGTGCCCGAGGGTTTCCGGGTGGAGCGACTGCACAGTCCGCGTATGGCTGGGCAGGGATCCTGGGTGTCCATGACATTCGACGACAAGGGGCGCATACTGGCCTCCGATCAGCACGGCTTCCATCGGGGCCGACACGACCGTGGAGAAAGTGCGTTCGGAACGCATAGAGCTCCACCTGCCCGGTGACACGACGAGGGCCTCCCGGCTGCTGGGGCACTGTCACGGACTGGCATACGCGTTCCAAAGCCTCTACTTCGTCGTCAATGACGAGGGCGATAAGGTCAATTCGCGGCCCAGCGGCATCTACCGCATCCGCGACACTGACGGCGACGACCGCTTTGACAGGATCGATACTTTAATGGCGCTCAAGGGCCGGGGTGAGCATGGGCCGCACAACATCGTGCCCGGCCCAGACGGCAGGTCGCTCTACGCCGTGATGGGCAACTTCACGAAAATGCCCGCCATGGCATCTTATGCGAATCTGCCCGTCTGGAAGACTGACAACCTACTACCGCAGGTGATGGACCCCCATGGGCATGACAGCCACTCCGAGGTGCATGGCGGCTGGATCGTACGCTTCGACCCCGAAGGGAAGCGGTTCTCCCTCTTCAGTTCCGGCTTCCGCAACCCATTCGACCTCGCCTTCAACGAGGACGGCGAGGCATTCACCTTCGACTCCGACATGGAGTGGGACATGGGCACGCCCTGGTACCGTCCCATCCGTATCTGCCATGTCACCAGCGGCAGCGAGTTCGGATGGCGGCATGGCACGGCCAAATGGTCGCCCGCATACCCCGACAACCTTCCCCCGCTACTCGACATCGGACAGGGCTCTCCGACGGGCGTGCTCAGCGGGAGCGTCGCGCGCTTCCCCGAGAAGTACCGCAAGGCGGTCTTCGCCTTCGACTGGACCTTCGGCATGCTCTACGCGGTCTTCCCGGAACGCGAAGGCGCACACTACCGGGCCCGTGCCGAGGAGTTCATCTCGGGCTCACCACTGCCGCTGACCGACGGGGCGATAGGTCCCGACGGGGCCATGTACTTCCTCACCGGCGGAAGGGGCATCGAGTCGCATCTCTTCCGGGTGTATCATGCGGACCGCGAACAGTTCGGCACTCCCCTCCCATCGCCGCCGCCCAATGCGGAGCAGCAAATGCGCAGACGGCTGGAAGCCTTCCATGACGGACCGCATCCCGAAGCCGTCGCC
>RGVM01000449.1 GCA_010027295.1 Chitinophagia bacterium | reverse complement strand
ACCGCGGCAACAGCGAGGTCATCTTCGCCAGCCGTC
Source organism: Chitinophagia bacterium (assembly GCA_010027295.1). Taxonomy (GTDB): domain Bacteria; phylum Bacteroidota; class Bacteroidia; order Chitinophagales; family Chitinophagaceae; genus Pollutibacter. Next base: position 2,664 of record RGVM01000449.1, on the reverse strand, counting down.
ACCTGCTCAACGAGGCGACGCTGCCCGTACAGCAGCACACCCCCCAGAACAACTTCATCGTCAACTACTACGATTCTGCACAGAAGCGGCGTTTCGACGCCACCGACAACTGGGGCGGCCCCTATTTCCTGTCGATGCGTTCGTCGACCTTCCGCCGCTTCAACGACCGCGACACGCGCAAGTGGGCCACCATCCAGCCCTGCTACAGCCTTTCCGGCACCACCTACCGCCTAGCCGGCGTCTTCCCCTCCAAGTACAAGGGTGAGCAGGCCGCCGGTGTGCGGGCCTACACGAACGACTACATCATCTACCGCCATGCCGACCTCCTGCTGATGCTGGCCGAGGCCAAGGTCCTCCTCGGGGAGAACCCCGCCGCCGAGATCAACGCCGTGCGTCAGCGCGCCTTCGGCACCGCCTACGTTGCCGCCACCGACGCCTTCCCCAACCAGCCCGTCGATGCCAACGCCAAGGATGCCATCCTCGAGGAGCGCTATCTCGAGTTCATTATGGAGGGCAAGCGCTGGCTCGACCTACGGCGCTTCGGCGACAGCTATGTCTTCAAGTTCACCAACATCACGGCTGCGGAGGCCTACAAGGTCCTATGGCCCGTGGACAGGACGACCCTCACCAACAACAAACTGCTCGAACAGACTCCGGGATATCCCAAATTCTAGTTTGGTTTGAATGAGCGTGGCAGCCTTCGGGCTGCCGCGCCTTTTTTTCAACCCCAGCCTGGAACATTCATGTGCAAATCGTACAAGGCCTGGCGTCTCATGATTGTGTGGCTGCTTGTAGTCACATGGGGTTCCCTCATTGCGCAGCCTTTTGCAGACGAGCAGCCGGTACGCAAGGTGCTGCAGCTGCCTCCCGGCCCCGACAATCCTCGCAATAGCGAATGCGCCTTCGTGACCCTCCGCGACGGCTCCATCCTCATGGTCTACAGCCGGTTCTACGGAAACTCCTCCAGCGACTACGGGAATGCCAGCCTGGCATCCCGGATCTCGCGGGACGGCGGACGTACCTGGTCAGACCGGGACAGGGTCGAAGTGCCCAACGAAGGCGGCATGAATGTGATGTCGGTCTCCCTGCTGCGACTCCGCGACGGCCGCATCGCGCTCTTCTATGCCCGTAAAAACGCCCATGCCGACTGCATCCCCATGGTTCGGTATTCCACCGACGAGGCGTCGACCTGGTCTGCGGCGCGGCCCTGCATCACCGACGTCCCGGGCTACTACGTGCTCAACAACGACCGTGTCATCCAGTTGAAGAGCGGCAGGCTTCTCATGCCCGTCGCCATGCACGAGTCGCCCACCATGCCCTGGCAGGACAGGGGCCGTATCTTCTGCTACCGTTCGGACGACGGCGGCCAGAGCTGGGAGCGCGGCCGGGAAGTCGCCAACCCCGACTCGGTCGTCACGCAGGAGCCCGGCGTCGTCGAACTCCGCAACGGGCACATCCTCATGTTCATGCGCACCAATGCCGGTGTGCAGTATGTCTCCCGCTCCCGTGACGGCGGCCTTTCCTGGTCGCACGCCGTACGGAGCAGGATCGTATCCCCGCTGTCACCTGCCTCCATCAAGAGGATGCCCGACGGAAGAAGGCTGGTGATGGTTTGGAACCGCAACGACGGGAGCGACCCGGAGATCCGAGGCAAGCGGACGCCGTTGACCATCGCCGTCTCACGCAACGAGGGCAGGACATGGAAGCATGTCACCACGCTCGAGTCCGACAAGGACGGATGGTACTGCTATATCGCGCTCCACTTCACGCCCGAGGGACGGCTCCTGGCGGGCTACTGTGCCGGCAGCCAGAGCCGGAAGACCCGACTGGCGCAGACGGACCTGTCCCTGATCGATTTGCGCCGACTGTTCCCATGAGCCATGAAAAAGACCATGTGAAGCACCCCGTCACCATAGATTCCGGACATGAGGGTCCACACCTACTCATCACCGCAGGCGTGCACGGCGACGAGTACGAGCCCCTGATGGCGGCGTTCCGTCTGACCGGAATCCTGGAGGGCCGGCTGTCCCGTGGACAGGTGACCATCGTGCCAGGCGTGAACGGTACGGCGGTGGAGGCCCACCTCCGGTGCGGGTCCGACGGGCTCGACCTGGCCAGGACCTGTCCCGGCGACCCGGCGGGAACCCCCACGCAGGTGGACGCGCATTCCGTCAGTCAGCTCATCCGTTCCTGCGACGCCCTCATCGACCTGCACACGGGCGGACGACTCTTCGACATCCATCCCATGGCCGGCTACATGGTGCATCCCCAGGCAAATGTGCTTGCGGCCAACCGTGCCATGGCCTGCGCCTTCGGACTGCCCCTGCTCTGGGGCACCGACCCGGCCCCCGATGGCAGGACGCTGTCCATCGCGCGGGATGCCCTCATCCCCGCCATCTATGTGGAATACGGCGGCGGAGCCTCGGTGAGGCCAGCCATCGCGGACGCCTATGTGGAGGGCTGCCTCAACGTCATGTCACATCTCTCCATGCTCAGGGAGCCGAGGCCCGAGGCCGGCCTTCCCGAACACTGGATTGAGGATGCGGAGCCGAACAAGGGGCATCTGCAGTCGAAGATGCCATCCCCCTGCGACGGGGTCTTCGTGCCCGCCCTCCCACTCGGTGCCATGGTCTCCAAGGGTGACCGTTGGGGGGATGTCTTCGA
>RGVM01000448.1 GCA_010027295.1 Chitinophagia bacterium | reverse complement strand
ACTTCTTCACCAACTCGACCCTCCGGTTGTTGGCCTTCCCATCGGCCGTCGTGTTGGGGGAGATGGGCTTGGTCTCGCCATATCCCTTGCTCGTGAGTCTGGCCGCGTCGATGCCCATCGATATGAGCCGTTCGCGTACGGCGTCGGCTCGGGCCTGCGAGAGTTTGAGGTTGGACGCGTCGTCACCGTCGCTGTCGGTATGCCCGCCGATCTCGAACTTCAGTTCGGGATGCTCCTGCATCATCTTGACGATCGTGTTGAGGGCGCCCATGCTCTCGGCCCGGATCGTGGCCTTGGCGACGTCGAAGTTGATGCCGCGGGCGATCATCCGTCCTTCCACGGAAAGCTGCTTGTAGGGGTCGGCGCCGCCCTCTGCGATGCGGACGTTCCGGATGAAGACCTGCATGTCGTCCTTGCCGGAGGAAGAGTAGCTCTGGAACTGGAAGGTCAGGATCTTGCCTTTGACGGGCGCATTGAGCACTCGTTCGCTGTTCAGGTAGACACGAAGGGTGTTCTCGTTGATGGCGATCGACACGTGTACCCACTTGTCCATGAGGTCCTTGAAGAGCTCGTCGGAAGACTCCACCTTCTCCCCGGAGCTATACTTGGCTTCGAAATCGCTCATGTTGACCTTGCCCATGGCGTAGACCCTCAGCGGGTACCAGTAGTCCTTGTTGACGTTCTCGTCGCGCTCATCGTCGTTCGCGAACTGGATCTCGAAATACTCCCCACCCGACATCGTCCCTTCGTTCCATGCGTCTAGGAAGGACTTGGAATTGTGGCGGAACAGATAGTCGAACTCGAGGGTGATACGCTCCTTGTAGATGTTCTTCCCTGTCTGGCGCGGGTAGGTGGCGGGCGTGCCGTCCAGCAGTCCGATGACCAGTTCGTTGTTGATTTTTACTGTTTCCACCTTCCCTTTGGCGACGATCCATCGCGATGGGATCTCGTCGGATTTCTCGGTGGCGAGGTTGTCCTCGAAGAGCACTTTGTCGCCGGGGATGAAGTCGAACTTTGCGTAGCTCTTCTCAGGCACCTGGGCGAATGCCGTCTGTATGGCGAACAGCAGCAGCGTGGGGAGCATCCTGGGGTTCATGGCAGACTCTTTTTATCGACGTCCCGGTTCGGGACGAAGGGTGTATCCGTCAGAAAGGGGATTTCCATATTAAATATATGGTTTTGGCGGGACATACGGAGGATTTGCCACAAGCCTTTGATTAACAATGATTTATAGAATATCTTCCGTTCGGTTTCCGCTGTCGGGGCCGTTGTGAAACGCACCCAATCACCCTCCGGCTGACCGGATGGTGGATAAGTTTTATTCAAAAAAGGCATGAAAAATCCCCATTTGTTGAACTTCGCAGCCATAAACATTTCACGCATGCGTACTAGAATCATAGGACTGCTAGGCCTTCTCTGGGCTCTTTCCGCCGTTCCGGCCGATGCCCAGGTGACGGGCAGTACCCTTTCCGGCATCGTCCGGTCGGAGGACAGGAAGCCCCTGGACGGGGCGACCGTGACGGCGATCCACAAGCCTTCCGGGACCCGTTATAGCACGAGCACGGGCCGTGACGGCTCCTACTCCATCCTGAACGTCAGGGTGGGCGGTCCCTACACGGTGACCATCACCTATTCGGGGTACAAGTCGTACACGGAGAACGACGTCTTCGCCGCGCTGGGCACGACGGCCAGCGTGGACGCCGACCTCAAGAGCGACGCCGTGCAGCTGCAGGGCGTGGTGGTGACGGCGAGTCCCAACCCCATCCTGAACCCGAAGGCCAACGGCGCCAGCGTGACGATCGGCCGCACGGCGCTGAACCTGACGCCGACGATCGGCAGGACGGTGAACGACGTGACCAAGTACAACGCCTACGGCAACGGCCGTTCCTTCGCCGGTCAGGACAGCCGTTTCAACAACTTCACCATCGACGGCTCCGTCTTCAACAACGGCTTCGGCCTAGGAAGCCAGGCGCAGGCCGGCGGCCGGACGGGCTCCGCCGCCATCTCGCTCGACGCACTCGACGAGCTGCAGATCAACATCACCCCCTACGATATCCGCCAGTCGGGCTTCGCCGGCGCCGCCATCAACGCCGTCACCCGCAGCGGCACGAACGACTTCAGCGGCTCGGTGTTCCGCTTCTGGAACAGCCGCGACCTGGCCGGCAAGAAGGCCGCCAGCGATGTCGCCAACGTGCCCACCACGCCCTATTCCGTCAGCACCAATGGCTTCCGCGTGGGCGGCCCCATCATCAAGGACAAGCTCTTCTTCTTCGTCAATGGAGAGATGACCACGGGCACCCGCCCGGCCCTCGACTGGGTCGCCAACAAGTCCGGCGCCACCGGCAACGTCTCCCGCACCACGGCCGCCGACCTGGAGGACCTCAAGAACTTCATGATGTCGAACTTCAAGTGGGACATGGGCGCGACCGACAACTTCAACAACGAGTCGTTCTCCAACAAGTACATCGCGCGCCTCGACTGGAACATCAACGACGTGCACAAGCTCACGCTGCGGTATTCGCACCACGACTCCCAGAGCGACGTCATCATCAGCAACTCCAACTCGGGCAACACGGCCGGCAACGGCAGCCGCCAGAACCTGCCGCTGGCGCTCTCCGGGCAGAACACCGGCTACAAGATCATGGACAACACGCGCTCCTTCGTGGCCGAGCTCTCCTCCAACTTCCGCAACCGCGTCTC
>RGVM01000447.1 GCA_010027295.1 Chitinophagia bacterium | reverse complement strand
TCCGGGCTATATTTATAGCTGAAAGCCCGCCACATGAAACTTCTCCCCCTCTTCTCCTTAGCCCTCTCCGCCACCGCTGCGATGGCGCAAACGGACAGCCGCCTCCACCATCGCACAGTGCTGGTTGACACCCATAACGACTTCCCAAGCGCCGGCATCTCCAAGAACCTAGCCTTCGACGGCAACCTGAAGGGCAGCACCCATTCCGACCTCGCCCGCATGAAGGCCGGTGGCGTCGACCTGCAGGTCTTCTCCATATTCTGCGGTCCCGAGCAGGCAAAGCCATATGCATGGGCCAACCGCGAGATCGACTCGGTCTCTGCATGGGTGGCGAGAAATCCGGGCGCGATGCAATGGGTGCATACCCACCGCGAACTCCGTCGGGCGCTGCGCTCCGGCCGACTCGGCACCATGATGGGCGTGGAAGGCGGACACATGATCGAAGACCGCCTCGAGAACCTACAGGCCCTGTACGACCGCGGCGTCCGGTACCTCACCCTCACCTGGAACAACTCCACATCCTGGGCCAGCTCAGCGGCCGACGAGACGACCGGGAAAGTGCCCGCCGACCGCGCCGGCCTCAATGCAGTGGGGCGCGAGATCGTCCGGAAGATGAACGACCTCGGCATGCTCGTAGACGTATCCCACAACGGGGAACGCACCTTCTGGGACGTCATGGCCACCACCCGCAAGCCTGTGATCGCCTCCCACAGCTCGGTACACGCACTCTGCCCCCACCGACGCAACCTCAAGGACGACCAGATCCGCGCCATCGCCCGCAACGGGGGCGTGGTACACCTCAACTTCTACGCCGGCTTCCTCGACAGCAGTTATGAAAGAAAGGCGCTGCGGCTGGGGGAACGCTACCGGACCGAGACCGACAGCCTCATCAAAGCGGGCATGCAGCCCGACTACGCCCAGATGATCGTGGCGGAAAAACACCGGGGGGATTACGATGCCATCCGTCCGCCCCTGTCGCTCCTGCTCGACCACCTCGACCATGTCGTTCGGCTGGTGGGCGTGGACCATGTCGGCCTAGGGTCCGACTTCGACGGCATCGAGGCGGGTCCGCTGGGCCTCGACGGGGTGGAGGACTTCCCTAAGATCACGACGGCACTGCTGGAGAGGGGCTATTCCACCAAAGACATCCGAAAGATCCTAGGAGGGAACTTCATCCGGGTATTGCGGGCCAACGAACGCCGCTGATGGCTGCCCTCACAGGCCCTTGGCAGGCGCTATGAGCGGACGTAGCACCTTCCATACGTTCTCCGCCACCAGGCGGTGCCCTTCGGGCGTCGGGTGGATGCCGTCGGGCTGGTTCAGGGCGGGCTCGCCCGCCACCCCCTCCAGAAGGAAGGGGATCGATACCATGCCGTTACGGGCGGCGAGTTCGGGGAAAATGCGGCGGAAACGTACCGTGAAATCGGAGCCCATGTTGGGTGGCGCCTGCATCCCCGCCATCACCAGCCGCGCATCTGGATTGGCCTTTCTCACCTTGTCGATGATCGACTGCAGGTTCCGGGCCGTCTCCTCCACGGGGATGCCGCGGAGGCCGTCGTTGGCACCGAGCTCCAGCACGAAGACGTCGACCGGCTGTTGAAGTACCCAGTCGATGCGACCATCACCGCCGGCGCTGGTCTCGCCGCTTAGGCCGGCGTTGACGACCTCCCAGTCCCAACCCAGCGAATCCTGTGAAGCCGTCGGAAGGGTCTTCCAGGCCGTAGCCCGCCGTGAGGCTGTCACCGAAGAAGAGGATGCGCCGCTTGCGGGACTCCTCGCGCGACGACCGCTCGGTGGAATTCCTCTTTGCGGGCGCGAGTCTGCCCGGTCCTTCCGTGCAATTCGGCAGAATGCATGCAAGCCAGAGCAGGACCATCGTCGTACCCAGTCGGCGGGGAATGTCGTGTAGGGATTGCACAATGGCGAAATTGGTGCTTTTCCGGGTAATTTCGCAGTCCGCCGGCACTGCAAGCCGACGCCATACCATGCCCCCCATCCTTTCCCTCGAGAAGGTCAGCAAGACATACCGCAGCGCAGGCCACACCCTCACCGTACTCGACGACGTGAGCCTGACGGTCGAAGAAGGCTCGACACTTGCCGTCATAGGCCCCAGCGGCAGCGGCAAGACGACCCTGCTGGGCCTCTGTGCGGGGCTCGACAGCGCTTCCGAGGGCCGTATCGAACTCAATGGCGTGCGGCTCGACACGCTGGACGAGGACGCGCGCGCCAAAGTGCGCAACCTATACGTGGGGTTCATCTTCCAGAACTTCCAGCTACTCCCCACGCTCACGGCGTTGGAGAACGTCATGGTACCCCTGGAGTTGCGGGGCGAGCGGCAGGCGCGAGAGCGGGCCAGGGAACTGCTCGACAAGGTGGGCCTCTCCGAGAGGGGGCACCACTATCCCAGCCAGCTTAGCGGCGGCGAACAGCAGCGCGTATCCCTCGCACGGGCCTTCGCCAACCGGCCCCGCATCCTCTTCGCCGACGAACCCACCGGCAACCTCGACGCCGATACGAGCGCCCGCATCGAGGAGCTCATGTTTTCGCTGAACCGGGAGGCCGGCACGACCCTCATCGTCGTCACCCACAACCCCGAGCTGGCGGCCCGCACCGGGCGCATCATCCGCATCCGCGGAGGCCGCATCGTCTCCGATGAACCCACCGGCCGCGATGCCGACCGGACCCACAACGCCGAGATATGAGTACTGATATCCCGTCCAGCGGCGGCAA
>RGVM01000446.1 GCA_010027295.1 Chitinophagia bacterium | reverse complement strand
GTTCTTCTTCTTCATGCGGGTTGTTTGGACAAATGTCGGGAATCCATCCCCTCGGCAATCATCATGCATATGAAAATCCGACCATCCATCATCCTTCGGCTTCCCGACCTTGAATTGCCGAACTTCGCATCCGACATGCGCTTCGACAACACATACCTCAACCTGCCGGAAGGACTGTTCCGCCGGCAGGCACCCACCCCGGTACGGTCTCCCCGCCTGGTGCTGTTCAATGCGGCCCTGGCGAAGGACCTCGGGATCGAACGCGATTCGCGTACCGATGCGGAATGGGCCTCCCTGCTCTCGGGCAATACCCTGCCGCCCGGCTCGGAGCCCATCGCCCAGGCCTACGCGGGGCATCAGTTCGGGCATTTCAACATGCTGGGCGACGGCCGTGCCATCCTGCTGGGAGAGGTCATGGACCCCCAAGGCCGACGCTTCGACCTGCAGCTCAAGGGGTCCGGCCGCACCCCCTCCGCGGCGACGGTCGCGCGACGATCTCCTCAATGCTGCGCGAATATCTCGTGAGCGAGGCCATGTACCATCTGGGCATACCCACCACCCGCAGTCTCGCCGTGGTGGCCACCGGCGAGGCGGTCTATCGGGAACGCACACACGACGGGGCCGTGCTGACGCGTGTGGCGTCCAGCCACCTCCGCGTGGGTACTTTCGAATACGCCGGCAGCTTCGGGTCGCAGGAAGAGCTGTCCGCCCTCGCCGAACATGCCATCGCCCGGCACTATCCTGCCCTCCGGGATGAGGAAGACCGGGTCTTCCGCTTCTTCGAGGCCGTCATGGACAGGCAGCTGGACCTCATCGTGCACTGGATGCGCATCGGCTTCATCCATGGCGTGATGAACACCGACAACATGTCTGTCAGCGGGGAGACAATCGACTACGGCCCCTGCGCCTTCATGAACGCATACAGGCCTGACACCGTCTTCAGCTCCATCGACACACAGGGCCGATACGCCTTTGCCAACCAGCCCCGCATCGCGCAGTGGAACCTGGCGGTGCTCGCCGGCGCCCTGCTGCCGCTGATGTCGGAGCCCGAGGAAAAGGCCGTGCAGCGGCTGGAAGGACTCCTGGAGGCTTTCCCCTCCCGATACCTCGACAGATGGCTCGGGATGATGGGCCGCAAGATGGGACTGTCCGAATGGCGGCCAGAGGACCGTACCATCGTCGATGGACTCTTGCGTTGGATGGCCGAGGCCGGTGCCGACTGGACACGCACGTTCCTTGCCTTGGGATCGGTATCACCCGCCTTGGAACTCTTCGGCGACGGACAAGGCGAGCCGGAATGGTTCTTGGCCTGGCGGGATCGGGTGGAGGCACAGCCCGGGGGAATAAGCGCGGCAAGGCAGGTCATGTCGCGTCAGAACCCTGCCTTCATACCGCGCAACCACCTCGTGGAAAAGGCCCTGGAAGAGGCCGTGGGAGGGGATCTCAGCACTTTCACAAATCTCCTCGCCAGACTCTCCAGCCCTTATGAGAAAATGGCGGAGGATGATCTGCAGGCTACCGTGCCCGTCGGATACGACGGTGTGTATCGGACTTTCTGCGGCACCTGACGGACTCGTCCCTAAGCATATCTACCAGCCTTTCGCTTGAGCCGGGGCATGGGGCTTTACCTTCAATATCCACGACTGCCGGGCCCTTTCCTATCGGATGCGGTAGTAAATCCGTAGGCCGATGGGTACAAGGGGGTATACGCCGTTGCGCCGAAGGCTGAACATGCGCGATTCGTCACTCGCCCGGAGGGTCGCCTCGTCGAGTTCCGGACTCAGGTCGACATACGCGAAGCGTTTCACGCGGAGGCCTAGGCCCATGAAGACCTCCATCCCGAAGCCCAGGCCGTCCGCCTCGAAGGGAGCCCGGTAGTTCCACAACAGGGAGGCGTCGTAGTTGCGCTGTTCCCGCACATAGCCCAGGATCTTGCGGTAGTTGTTTCCCGAGCCGTCGGTCATGAAGGTCCAGTTCCGGATGTCCGTCTCGTAGTACGAAAGGCCCAGTCTCGCCGAGAAGGAGCTCCGCCAGGGGATGCGTTTCCGGCCGGAGGGCTCGAGGTACCAGCGGAACTCGGGCTGGAATTGGAAGCCGACGCTGCGGTTGGCCTCGCCGGGCTCCAGGACCCCGTTGTTGTATGGGATGCCTCGGTAGCTGAACTCGGCGGCCAGGGCGGTACGACGGCCGAGTGTGCGCTCCATGCCCGTCCGGAAGCCGCCGACGGGCAGGCCGAAGACCATCAGGGGCTGGACCGACACGAACCAGGCCGATGAGGCGGTGTCGGCACGCCGGATCGTCGTCTGTGCCTGCATCGAGGCTGAGAGGAGCAGGACTGCGCCTGCGCAGAGGGCTGCCGATGCGCGCATGTCACTGGAGTTTTTTCAGGAAGACGGGGTTCCGGGGGGCGGAGATGTCGTAGTTGAGCAGGGCGCCGCGCGTGTAGCAGAACAGCATGGGCGGGACGGCCACCACGTCGAAGTAGTCGTTCAGCGAGGGCTGGTTTGCGGCCAGGGTCCGGTTCTCGTCGATCGTGCGCAGCAGGCGGGGGGACAGGGGCGACCGGATGTCGAACAGGCGCAGTCCGTAGAGACCGTCGCATAGGTAGAGGGTCGAGTCGATGCGCGTCATCCCCCGGGGCTGCGGCAGGTCGATGGAGGTGACCAGGAAGGGGTTCCGGAAGTCGCGGTTGTTGTAGACGCGGAAGATGCCGGACCCGGCGCCGGAAGT
>RGVM01000445.1 GCA_010027295.1 Chitinophagia bacterium | reverse complement strand
ACCTGCTCCGGTGCGATCACGCCGGGCCAGTGGGCGATCATCGGCACGAGTCCGCCGCCCTCCAGCATGTCGCCCTTCTTGCCGGACAGGGGTCGGCCTCCTATGGTGGCGGTCTTCGCATAACCGCCCGCCGATCCATTGTCCCCCATGAAGACGACCAGCGTGTTCTTCCGCAGCCCCAGGCTGTCGAGCGCGTCCAGCAGCTTGCCGACGAGCTTGTCCATATAGGCGATGTTGTCGGCATACACATCACCGCCGGGCCGGCTGTCGGGCGTGGGCTGTAGTTTGGAGTGGATGTGCGACAGGGAATAATACAGAAAGAAGGGCTTGTCCTTGTGCATCGACATCCATTCCACCGCATGCTCGTGCATGAGGTCGGGCATGTACCGGCTTCCCAGCTTCCGGACGTCGCCGTTGACCGTGTAGCTCTCGGCCGAGCGCTTCTCGGCACTCCAATACACACCGCTGCCGGTGAACCGCAGATAGTCGTCGAACCCGAAGTCGGAAGGCTGCAGGGGCAGCTGCCCCCATTTGCCCGTCATGGAGCTGACATACCCAGCCTTCTTCAGAACCGTAGGGATCATGACCTCTTTGGTCGGCTTCAGGTCGCCGCACATGTCCTGGTTGACGGCGCCCGTACGGAACGCGTAGCGGCCGGTGAGTATCAGCGCACGGGAGGGTCCGCAGAGCGGCGCCGTGTACCCGTTGGTAAAGCGGATGCCCTGCTTCGCCAGCCTGTCGATGACGGGCGTCCGGTTCCTGTCGGAACCATAGGCACCCACCTCGCCGATGCCGAGGTCGTCGGCCAGGATGAAGACGATGTTGGGCTTGGAGGGTTTGCCCTTTTCAGCGGAGGCAGCCTTCGAATCCTTTTTCTTTCGGTCCTCCCGGGTTTGTGCGTCGACGTTGGCAGAGGAGAACATGCTCAGGGCCAACAGGAGGAAAGGAACTGCCGTCCTATGAAAGGATCTCAGGTTCATGGGTTTCATCTGCATGGTATTCGGTTGTCAAGGGGCTAATCAGTCTAAGTTTCTGTCACCGGAGGCTTCCATCCCACCCGCGTCACTCAAGGGGATGCGGTAGCGACCGTGCCCTGCGTCAAGGAGCGGAAGGGGCCGGGCTTTGCCTGCTGCAAATAAAGGCATTCCGGGACCGACCCGTCTTTTCTCGTAATTGCCGTTATGGTGGACATTTACATTCTCCTGGAGTTCCATTCCCATGTCAAAAAATCCCCTGGCACAAGCATCATCCATTTGGGAAGACTAATTACCTGTAGCATCCGTCAAACGGGCTGCATACCCATGCAGTGGGGTTCGCATGACGTACGCCATCGTTCAGGCTCCGAATATCGGTTCTTTATTCAATAGTTGGATATATTGCAGATATCAATTGAATTCGACATAGACACCTCTACAGCCATTTGTACATCGCCATCTTATCCGTCTCTCGCGAGACGGAATCCCTCGGGCCTTTCAAGAAGATACAGAAAGGGAGCGACCCGCTGTTTGTGTGCGATAGTTTGATCCGAGGCCTTCGGACGCCCAGATTCGAACTCGGCTACGAGAAGGACGGATTCCCTGCGACCGAACAACTCATACGGAACGGATAGAAAAAAGGATTTGCCATGATTGTGAAGATGGTTCTTGTTGGACTGGCAACCCTCTGCAGCCTACAGGTGTTCGCTGATACGACGAGGGTTGGGAACATCGATGAGCTCCAACGCGCCAACCGGGTGGCGAAACCTGGCGACCTTGTCATACTCGAAGACGGCGACTGGATGGATGTGGGAATCGCACTCACATGCCACGGCACCCGGGAGAAGCCAATCATCTTCAGGGCGGAACATCCAGGAAAGATGCTCGTCACCGGGAAATCTCATCTGAAAATCTCAGGTAACTACATCGTGGTCGACGGATGGTACTTCTCTAACGGGTATGCCGGCAGGCAGGCGGTGATATCCTTTCGGAAGGGAGCCGATGAGGTGGCTGAAAACTGCCGCCTAACCAACACCGTGATCGAGGCATTCAACAACCCGGGCAGACTCGAGGAGAACCAATGGGTCGCGCTCTACGGCAAATACAACCGAATCGACCACTGCAGTTTCATTGACAAACGGAATCTCGGCGTGCTTCTTGCCGTCATGCTCGATGACGACAGAAGCAGGTCCAATTTCCACGTGATAGAGGACAACTACTTCGGCGTCAGGATTCCGCTCGCTTCCAACGGCGGCGAAATCATACGCGTAGGCCTGTCGGAGAACTGCCAATACAACTCCAACACGAGCATTCGAAACAACAAGTTCGAACATTGCGATGGCGAGGCCGAAGTCATCTCCATAAAATCCTGCAGCAACATTATCCGAGGGAATGTCTTCAAGGAATGCCAGGGGAGCGTGGTGCTCAGGCATGGCGACTATAACACCGTGGAGGACAACCTGTTCTTCGGCAACGGCAAGCCGGGAACCGGAGGAGTTCGGATCATCAACAAGGGACAATGGGTGGTGAACAACTACTTCTCCAGATGCATGGGTACCGGATTCCGGTCTCCTCTTTGCATCATGAACGGCGTCCCCAACTCCCCTCCGATTCGATACGTCGAGGTCTCCGATGCCGTCATCGCCAACAACACGTTCTTCGAATGCGCACCCATCAGCCTCGGCGAAGGGAGCGATGCCGAAAGAAGCGTGGCCCCTCATGACGTCGATTTCCTCAACAACCTGTTCTTCGGTTCG
>RGVM01000444.1 GCA_010027295.1 Chitinophagia bacterium | reverse complement strand
ATGACAACCTCCTCAATGTCCTTTGCAACGGCGATGATGATGAAGTCGCTGGGCTGCAGCCATGCCGTCAACCTCGACGGCGGAGGGTCCACCTCGATGCTGGTCGGCGGGTCGATGCTGATACGGCCGAGCGCCTCGGGAACGGAGAGGGCCGTGGTGAGCGTGGTGATGGTGAAGCGGAAGTGAAGCGCCGGGGACTGTTGCCACCTAAAGGAGAGATGCAAATAGCAGCTGTCCGCAAGGGTGCCTTATCAAGATACAGCATGGCTGACTTGGGGTTTTCTAGGAACTCTGCGATGCGGTTCCGCTTGGGAAGTTGAACGGGGTCCGTGTGGCACCGTCTCGGGTGCCACGCCTGCTAGCTTCAAGGCTGCACTTTCAGCGACCCCCTCAGCCCTTTCTTCGAGTACCCGCGACCGTGCCACCTGAGACGGTGGCACGGAGATACCTTTTAGCCCCGCCAGCTGCCTTCAGCATCATCACTTTGACGAGGCGCATGCCATGAGTTGCCTATCCCGCCATCGGTTCCGCGTGGCATCCCTCATCGGTTCCGCGTGGCACCCGCCGCTGGCGGGGTGCCACGCCTGCGAGCTCATCTCCCAGCATTTCCAGGTAAGAGGCAATTAGCAGTCCGGCATCTCAGGAGTATGACAGACGGATGATCTCTTCCGGCAGTGGACCTTCGTTCCAGTGCCCGTGCAGTATGATGGCGGCCCCCAAAGCGGTCGACTGTCCCACTTCGGCGGCCCTTACGATCCATTCCGGAAACTCCTGCCGCAGCATCCCCATAAACACGCTATTGCGGCTGAACCCGCCATCCACGTACAAATGCCGGGGCGCCTCGGATGCGACGAGGCGGATCTTCCGGGCCTGCTCCTGCAGGAGCGCGTCCATGAATGCATAGTATTCGGCCTCGGGGGATGACATGCCTTCGGCAGGATGCCCCGAGCGGATGTTGGCGACCAGCTCAGGATCCCATCCGATCTGTTGAAAGAAGGCCTCAGCCAGGCCGTGCCGGGCGCTGAGCTCCTTCACCGCCGCTTCATGCCGAAAGCCGGCATTCAGCCGAGAGGCCTTGACCGGCCGGCCGTCATAGGTAAGATAGCAGAGGCAGTCCTGATCGAGTTCATCCCGGTTGAGGGGCTCGTCATTGAAGGGATTGAGGCAGATGCTCCAGGAGCCGGTGGACAGGAGCATGAAGGGCTCCGGTATCGACAGCAGGTAGGGTATCAACGCCGAGGAGCTGTCGTGCAGTCCGATGCCCGCGACGAGCCGGCGGCCGCCGATCTCCGCCGTCAGCGGTTCGTCCGCCCGGCGCAGGGGGGGGAATAGCCGTGAGATGCCTTCCGTGCGCGTCCATTCCGGGAAGCCCCGGGATCTGAAATCCCAGCACAGGGTGTGGCAGCCGATGCTGGTGCTCTCCGTGAACAGCTGACCGGTGAAGCAGCCGCTCAGCCACTGGGGCAGCGATGTGCTGTGGCGGATGCGATCGAAAACGGCCGGCTGCCTCCGCTTCAGCAGGTAGAGCTGCATGCCCGTGTTCAGGTTCCCCAGGCGCGGAGAGGCGGTTTTCGCATATACCTCACCGTTATCTCCGTATCGTTCATCGAATGTGGATAGGACCGACTCATCGCATTGTCGGAGATAGTCCCACGGGAGGTGCACCGGTCGGCCTTTCGCGTCGGTGTTGACGATGGTCGCCCCGTAGGTGGTGATGTTGAATGCACGGATATCGATGGCGGGGTCTGCCAGATGCCTGAGTAGGATGCCGCGCATGGCGGCCGTGAGCGAGTCGAGGTCGAGGACCGGCTGTCCCTCCTCGTCTGCTGCATCGGAAATGTCGAACGTCTCTGAGGACAGGACGTTGTAAGACCTGTCGAATACCAGGCACTTCCGGTTGGTCTTGCCGATGTCGAAGACTAGGATCGCCGGTTCCTTCCGCATCAGAGTCCGGTTGCGACGGTGGCGTGTCCGCGTTCTCTCACAAGGGCTTCCCGTACGCGCAGGTCGCGGAAGCAGCGGACGGGGTCGATGGCGGCCCCTGCGCGAAGCCGTGCTTCGGCGAGCAGCGGCCTCAGGTCGGTGCGGAAGGCGTCCTGCAGGAGCTCCTGTGCCGCGACGGCGTCGTTGGCCTGCTGGGCCGCGGCCAGGGCGGCATGGTCGACGCAAAGGGCCTGCGCATATGCGAGCATGAGGGCTTCGACCGACTGCAGGAGGTCCTCCATCGGATCCTTCACATTGTGGCTGGCATCGATCATCCAGCCGAGGTCACGGGCATGGTCCATGCCACGGGCATCCATGCCCTCCACCAGCTCCTTGAAGATGAGGAAGAGCTGGTAGGGCCGGATGGAGCCCGCCGTGAGGTCGTCGTCGCCGTACTTGCTGTCGTTGAAGTGGAAGCCGCCGAGTTTGCCTTCCATGAGCAGCAACGCCACGATCTGCTCGATGTTGGCGTTGGGGAGGTGGTGGCCCAGGTCGACCAGCGTATAGGCTTTGTCTCCGAGTTTGTTGGCATAGAGCAGCGACTGCCCCCAGTCGCCGACGGTCATCGAGTAGAAGTTGGGCTCGAAGGCCTTGTATTCGACGAAGACCTTCCAGTCGGACGGCAGGGCGGCATAGATCTCGCCGAGTCCTTCGAGCGTGTGCTGGAAGGCCTTTCGGAAGTTGAGCTGCCCGGGGAAGCAGCTGCCGTCGCTGAGCCAGACGGTGAGAGACTTCGAGCCGAGCTCAACCCCGTGACGGATCACCTCGATATTGTG
>RGVM01000443.1 GCA_010027295.1 Chitinophagia bacterium | reverse complement strand
GTGTACGGCGACTTCGACGCCACTCCCTACCTGGCCGGCAAGACGGCCCCCGTCTTCTTCGGAAGCGCCATCAACAACTTCGGCGTCAAGGAACTGCTCGACACTTTCATCCGCATCGCACCGCAGCCCAGGAGCCGCGAGACGACCCTCCGCACCGTCGACGTCGGGGAAGACCGGTTCAGCGGCTTCGTCTTCAAGATACACGCCAACCTGGACCCCAAGCACCGCGACCGCATCGCCTTCCTGCGCGTCTGCTCCGGCCGCTTCGAACGGAACAGATTCTACCACCACGTCCGACTCGACAAGGACGTCCGCTTCAGCAACCCCTACACCTTCCTGGCGCGCGACAAGGACGTCATACAGGAGGCCTTCCCGGGCGATGTCGTGGGTCTCTTCGACACGGGTAACTTCAAGATAGGCGATACCCTCACCGAAGGCGAGGACTTCTTCTTCACCGGCATACCGAGCTTCTCGCCCGAGATATTCAAGGAGGTAGTCAACAAGGACCCCATGAAGACCAAGCAGCTGGAGAAGGGACTCCTCCAGCTCACGGACGAGGGCGTCGCACAGCTGTTCACCCAGCACAACGGCAACCGCAAGATCATCGGCTGCGTCGGCGAACTACAGTTCGAAGTCATCCAGTACCGCCTGCTGCAGGAATACGGCGCCTCCGTCCAGTTCAACGCACTGCCCTTCTACAAGGCCTGCTGGATCACTTCGGAAGACACCGCCAAGCTGGAGGACTTCATTCGCTTCAAGTCGGGAAACGTTGTGCAGGACAAGGACGGACACCTGGTCTACCTCGCCCAGAGCGAGTGGTACCTCAACACGGAGCGTAACAACAACCCCGCCATCGAGTTCCATTTCACCTCCGAGATCCACAAGTGAGGATGGGCTGTGACCCTTGCCTTCAGGGAAGTACGCCCGTGTAGTTGAAGGGCGTCACTGACTTCAGCTCCTTCTTCACGGAGGACTTCACATCCAGCTTGTCGATGAACGCATGCAGACTCTCCCGCGTGACACCCGTCTTGCCGCGCGTGAGCTCCTTGAGCGCCTCGTAGGGGCCAGCGCCTCGTAGGGGTTGGGGTACCCTTCCCGCCTCAGGATCGTCTGTATGGCCTCTGACACGACGGCCCAGTTCGCGTCCAGGTCGCTACGGATGGCCTCTTCATTGAGCACCAGCTTGGATAGGCCCTTCTCGATGGACCTTATCGAAAGGATGGTATGCGCGAAGGGCACGCCTATGTTCCGCAGCACCGTGGAATCCGTGAGGTCGCGCTGCAGACGAGACACGGGCAGCTTCTCGGAGAGATGGCCGAAGATTGCGTTGGCTAGGCCGAGGTTCCCCTCCGCGTTCTCGAAGTCGATTGGGTTGACCTTGTGGGGCATCGCCGAGGAGCCCACTTCCCCCTTCCGGGTGACCTGGCGGAAATACTCCATCGAAATGTAAGACCAGGCGTCACGGCAGAGGTCGATGAGGATGGTGTTGATGCGCCTCATCCCGTCGAAATGGGCGGCCAGGTCATCGTAGTGCTCTATCTGCGTGGTGTGGCGCTGGCGTTGCAATCCGAGCCGCGTCGAACAGAACCGGTCGGCGAATTTCGGCCAGTCGATCTTCGGGTATGCGACCGCATGGGCGTTGAAGTTGCCGGTCGCCCCGCCGAACTTGCAGGAATAGGGGATGTGCTGGAGTTGCGCGATCTGCGCCTCGAGCCGCTCCACGAAGACCATCACCTCCTTTCCCAGCCGGGTCGGCGAAGCCGGCTGTCCATGCGTCCGGGCCAGCATGGGGACGGACATCCAGGCGTCCGCCATGCGTCGCAGCGTCAGGCAGAGACTGGTCACGGCCGGCAGGTACTCGAGCTCCAGCGCGTCACGCCACATCATCGGGATGGCCGTGTTGTTGACGTCCTGCGATGTCAGTCCGAAATGCACGAACTCGCGCAGATGACCGAGGCGCATCGCCTCGAGCTCCTTCTTGATGTGGTACTCGACGGCCTTCACATCGTGGTTCGTCGCCTTCTCCAGCTCCTTCACCTCGACCGCCTTCTCGGGGGTGAGCTCATCGTAGATGGAACGCAGCGCGCGTTTCTCCGACGCCTTCAGCCCGAAGAGCCGCAGACCCGAGAGCGCGATGAGGTATTCGATCTCGGTGATGATGCGGTAGCGGATGAGCGAGTATTCCGAGAAGTATCGCGCCAGATGCGAGAGCTGAGGCCGGTATCTGCCGTCGATGGGGGATAGGGCGGTGAGCGGGCTAAGGTCCATGTACGGGTTGGATTGGCCTGGACGCTGCGTAGAACTGCTGCACATTCCGCAGGCAGGTCAGGCGATAGGCATTATTGCCGTAGGTTTGCGGCCAAAATTACAGCAAAGCCCTTGGATACTGAAATATGCATCGGCGCCGTCAACTACCTGAACACACGTCCACTGCTGCACGGTTTCAAAAACCATCGCGTGATGGAGAGGGCCGTGCTCTCGACCGACTATCCGGCCCGCGTCGCCGAAGCCCTGATGCGAGGCAATATCGATATCGGACTGGTGCCGGTCGCCGTCCTCCCCAGACTGGGCAATCCCCGCCTCGTATCCGATTTCTGCATCGGCTGTGACGGACCTGTCGCATCCGTCGCCATCTTCGGCGACCGACCGATTCAGGATATGCGTACCATCTGGATGGACTACCAGTCGCGCACCTCCGTCGCATTGGCGAGGCTCCTGCTCCGCGACCACTGGGCCCATGCCCCCGAAATCCGGATCGCC
>RGVM01000442.1 GCA_010027295.1 Chitinophagia bacterium | reverse complement strand
ATGGGCGGCCCTGTTCAACTTCGCCGCCTTCTTCATATTCAAGGACCACGGCGTTGCGAACACCATCGCCAAAACGGTCAAAGCCGACGTCGTCAGCGGTCGCGACGGACTCATTATCGTCTTCTCCGGGCTCATCGCCGCCATCTCCTGGAATTTGCTGACCTGGTGGTTCGGCATCCCCTCCTCCTCCTCACATACCCTCATAGGGGGGTTCGCCGGGGCCGGCATCGCCCATGCTGGCTTCGCGGCGGTCAATTCGGAGCCCATCCTCAAGACAGTCCTCTTCATCTTCGTCGCGCCCCTGGTGGGCATGCTGGCAGCCTTCGTCATCTCTCTATGGTTCATACACTCCTTCCGCAAGGGATGGGTTCCTGTGGCCATCTCGCTCGCGGTGGCCGGCGGCGTCACCTGGTTCCTTATCCGAAACCTCGAGTTCAACAGAGACGTGCTCTCGAACGGCACTCACTACTCGAGCTATGCGGCACAGCTCGTTTTCTACGGCAAGAACTTCAAATGGGTCCTGCTCTCCGGGATACTTTACGTACTCTGCGTATTCACGCTATATCTGAACACCCTCAACGCTGCGAACTCCACCATCTGGTTCAAACGGCTTCAGCTCGTCTCCTCCGCCGCCTTCAGCATCGGCCACGGAGGCAACGACGCCCAGAAGGTGATGGGCATCATCACGGCCGCGCTGATCGCGGACGGCTCCATCGCCAGCTTCGAGGAGATGCCCGTCTGGGTGCCCCTCGCCTGCTATGCCGCCATAGGCCTGGGCACCATGAGCGGGGGCTGGAAGATCATCAAGACGATGGGCACCCGCATCACCAAGGTCACCCCCTTCGAGGGCGTGGCGGCCGAGACGGCCGGTGCCATCACCCTCTTCGTCACTGAGGCACTCAAGATCCCCGTCAGCACCACGCACACCATCACCGGCTCCATCATCGGCGTCGGGGCCACCAAGCGTCTCTCGGCCGTCCGATGGGGTGTCACCATCAACCTCCTCTGGGCCTGGATCCTCACCATCCCCGTCAGCGCCCTTCTGTCCATGCTCGTCTACCACATCGTCAGACTGCTCTCCTGACCTGATGAGGGGCGGCCCCCTATGGACACAGTCGCCCAAACGCCATACCTTGTCGCCCAAACACGCACCCACATGAAGGGAATCATCCTGGCGGGCGGTTCGGGCACACGCCTCTATCCCATCACATACGCCATCAGCAAGCAGATCATGCCTGTCTATGACAAGCCCATGATCTACTACCCCTTATCCACCCTCATGCTCGCGGGCATCCGGGAGATCCTAATCATATCCACACCGCACGACCTGCCTCAGTTCCAGAAACTCTTCGGTGACGGCAGACACCTCGGACTAGATATCAGCTACGCGGAACAGGCCATCCCCAACGGGCTGGCACAGGCCTTTGTCATCGGTAAGGAATTCATCGGCAAGGACAACGTTGCCCTCGTGCTGGGCGACAATATTTTCTACGGACCTGGCCTCGGGCAGACGCTCTCCCGCAACAGCGAGCCCGACGGAGGGGTCGTCTTTGCCTACCACGTGAGCGACCCCGAACGCTACGGTGTTGTCGAATTCGACGCCAACAACCGGGCGGTCTCGATCGAGGAGAAGCCAGCCGAGCCGAAAAGCCGCTACGCGGTGCCCGGACTCTATTTCTACGACAACGATGTAGTGGAGATAGCCTCCAACCTGCAGCCATCCGCACGCGGGGAATATGAGATCACCGACGTCAACCGCGAATACCTGCGGAGGGGTCGGCTCCAGGTCGAGATTCTCCCCCGGGGCACGGCCTGGCTCGATACAGGCACCTTCGACTCGCTCATGCAGGCTTCCTTGTTCATACAGGTCATCGAACAGCGGCAGGGCATCAAAGTCGCCTGCATCGAGGAGATCGCCTGGCGCCAAGGCTTCATAGACACGGAACAGCTTATGCGGCTGGCGACCCCACTCATGAAGAGCGGTTACGGGAAATACCTGGCTGACCTATTGGACGCCTGAGACAACCCCCACCGATTCTCGCGGATTTGGACGAATTTGCACCGCTACCGTCTACGAAACCATCCGAAAGCATGAAGAAGATACTCGTCACCGGAGGCTGTGGCTACATCGGAAGCCATACCGTCCTCGACCTGGTGGGGCACGGCTACGAAGTCGTCTCTATCGACAACCACAGCCGGTCCTCACAGCGCATGCTCGACGGCATCGAGGAGGTCACGGGCAGGAAGGTCATGAACTACCGGGTCGACCTGTGCGACTTCGACGACACCCAGGCCGTCTTCAACGAGAACCCCGACATCCAGGGCGTCATCCACTTCGCCGCCTACAAGGCCGTTGGAGAATCCGTCGAGAAACCCCTCCTCTACTACCACAACAACCTCGTCTCCCTCATCAACCTCCTTCGCTGTGTGGAGGAGCACGGCACGCCCCAGTTCGTGTTCTCATCCTCCTGCACCGTCTACGGCAACCCCGACAGCATACCCGTCACGGAGGAGACGCCCGAGAAGCCCGCCGCATCCCCCTACGGCTCCACCAAGCAGATGGGCGAGACGATCATCCGCGAATTCTCCAGGGTCAACCCCACCCGCTGCACCCTCCTCCGCTACTTCAACCCCGCAGGTGCACACCCCTCCGGCCTGCTCGGCGAACTGCCCATCGACAGGCCCCAAAACCTTGTCCCCGTCATCACCCAGTCGGCTATCGGCAAGATCCCTCCCTTCACCGTCCACGGCACCGACTAC
>RGVM01000441.1 GCA_010027295.1 Chitinophagia bacterium | reverse complement strand
ATCCGACTCCGACAACGACGGACTCTGGACATCCATGTACCTCGGAGCTGAAGTGTTCCGCTATGCGGTGACGCGTTCGGCCGACGCATTGGTCAACATCCGGGAATCACTCGACGCGATGGAGCGGCTCTATACCATCAACCCCGTCCCGGGCTTCCCGGCCCGGTCCTTCGAGCGACGCGGCTTCATCAAGGCGCTGAGCGACCCCGAGCGCTGGCAGCATGCGCCCGATCCCGAGTGGGACTGGAAGGCCACCACTTCCTCCGACGAGGCCATCGGGCATGTCTTCGTCTTCGGTGCCATCGCCGAGCTGGTGGACGAGCCGGCGGTCCGGAGGCAGGCCATCACCCTGCTCGACACGCTCATGATGCACATCATCAGGAACGACTGGTACCTGATCGACTACGACGGGAAGCCCACCCTCTGGGGCAAGTGGAACCCGTCCTATGTCAACGGATTCCCCATCGCCGTGGGTGACCGCAAGCTCAACTCCAGCAACATTGTCGGCATGCTGCAGACGGCCTACCGCTTCACCCGGAAGCCCATCTACCGGGACAAGGCCTTTGAGCTGATGCACAAGCATGGCTATCTCGAGAACCTCAAGCGTCCCATGCGCATCATCGGCGAGGCGGGTGATAACGCCGACGAGCATGCGAAGATGCTCTCCGACGGCTGGAACCATTCCGACGACGAGATGTACTTCCTGGGCTACTGGGGACTGTACCGCTATGCGTTCAACGATACGCTGAAGCGTCAGTACCGTGCCGCCATCATCGACCACTGGGAGGCGGAGCGTCCCGAGAAGGAGGGACTCTGGAACATCTTCACCGCCATCACGGGTACGCGTGAGTTCGACCTTGCCGAAGCCGTCTGGTACCTGCAGGAGCATCCGCTGGACCTGATCGACTGGGCCATCGCCAACAGCCATCGGAAGGACATTGAGCCCGTGAAGCCCAACTTCCGCCGGCAGACGATCAAGGAGGTGCTGCCACCGGACGAGCGGCCCATCCAGCGGCATAACTCCAACATGTTCTCACTCGACCGCAAGGGCGGCGACGGAGTGTCGGAACACAGCGCCGGCGACATCTGGCTGCTGCCTTACTGGATGGGAAGGTATCTCGGCGTGATCAGCGCACCTGTGCACTGAGGCAGGTATCCATTTCCGGGACTTGGGTGATGGCCGTGAGCCTGCACCGGCCAACGGCCATCACCCATCCGAAGATGTGCATCCAACCTCACATGTACTTTCTGGTCAGCCATCTCCGCACCGGCTCGTCGTACCACTTCAGCCAGCTATAGGCCAGGGCGGTGCTGAGGGCCGTGACCAGGAGAAGGACCCAGGCGCCTGTTTCAATCGGGACGTCGTTGTTGTCGACCCAGGCATAATAGACACAAACGATCGGGAAATGCGTGATGTAGAGCGGGTACGAGATGTCGCCCAGGAAGACCGAGGTCCGCTTCGCCCAGCCGCCTTTCACCTCACCGGAGGCCCCCAGATATATGATGAGCGGGAAGACCAGCATGATCACGAGGGTCTCGTAGAGCCCGTTCAGCCAAAGCCTGTCGTATCCACCGATGCGGGGGCATGCCAGGGTCAGTACCAGGATGCCGCTTGCCAGGAGGAAGGTGCCTTTCGAGCCGCCCGCCGACACGACCCTTCGCAGCAGCATGCCGGCCATGTAGGGGAAGAGGAGGCGGGTGAAGCCGATGCGGAGCTGCTCCGGCTCCAGCGACCATCCGCCGATCAGGTCGCCCGATTTTCCCGCGATGGCCTGGTGTGCCAGCGCGGCGCCGGCGAGGATGACGAGCAACGAGAGTATGGTCTTCGAGAGCCTTCGCAGGATGAGCGCGTGGAGGATGTTCGCGATATACTCGAGGAAGAGAGACCAGGCCGGCCCGTTCAGCGGATGCATCTCGTTCCAACCCCGGATATCCATGGAGGGAGGGACAGGTATCATCGTGAAGCCGATCACCATGATGAGCAGCACCTGCATCAAGGTCGCGTCGGCCACTTTCGGGAAGAAGGAGGACGCCTGCAGCGGGAAGAGGATGGCGCCCAGTACCATGCCGACGATGATCAGCGGATGCAGACGGATCAGCCTGCGTTTGAAGAAGTCGCCGACCGACATCCGATCCCATCGGTCATCGTAGGCATGGGCCATCACATATCCCGAGAGCATGAAGAAGAAGTCCACGGCCAGGTAGCCATGGTTGATGTACATCTTGTGGTAGTCGCCGCCGCAGAAGATCTCGAAACAATGCATCATCACCACCATGATGGCAGCGATGCCGCGCAGTGCGTCCAGGATGAGGAAATGCTGCTTGGAGTCGGCGTAGGAGGCAGTCGATTTTATCATACCTTGAATTAAGAGGATGCGTGTACTATCGGTCTTTATGAGATTCAAGCTAACGAATTCATCCAAAATGTCGATATCCCGAATGCAAGCCCCTTGGCAACTGCCCTTGCTGGCCTGTCTGATGCTGTCCTTCGGCCAGCCGTCTCGGGCGGCCGACGGGGTCGATCTGCGCAAGGCCTCCGTCCTCACCGCCCCGTCCATCCTCCCGGCCGAGCGCTCCCTATTCCTGCGCGTACTCACGGAGGAGGTTAGCCGAAGGACCGGTCTCTCGTGGGACACGTCGGGCAAGCTGTCCGCAACGCCCTTGCTGGTACTGGCTGGCAGCGCCGACCGCATCGTGCAGGGGCATGCCATGCCCATCGACCCCGGCAGCACCGACTGGGACAGGCCGGAAGGGTTTCGC
>RGVM01000045.1 GCA_010027295.1 Chitinophagia bacterium | reverse complement strand
AGCTAATCCCGACTTCGACACCTTCGACCGGCTGACCTTCCTTCGCGACCGGATGATGCCGTTGAGCGAATCCCTCTCACAGGTCCCGGAGGCCCCCGACGAGGCCGACAGCATCTTCTCCAAGCCCTTCCGGGGCACGCTGTCGGAGCTATTCTGGGGAAAGGGCTTCGACCCCGATGCCTATGCCGCCATTGCGGACGCCCGCACCACGCCGGCGAAGGCTGAGCTGGGCAAACTGCTATTCTCGGAGAAGGGCCTCTCGCGACATGCCAACATGAGTTGCGCCACCTGCCACCGGCCGGAAAGGGCGTTTACGGACGGACTGGCCAAGGCAGACATCCGGGTTCACGGGGCCAGGGCCAGGAGGAACACGCCGACGCTCTACTACGCCGCCCTGCAGCCCGTGCAGTTCCATGACATGAGATCCCTGACCCTGGAGGACCAGATCGCCGATGTGATGATGAACGACGCCGAGTTCGGGCTACCCCCATCGGAAGCCGCGGCACGCTTCCGGCGCAGCCCGGAGGCGAGGGCGGCCGTCACGAGGGCCTTTGGCAGCGACAGCCTGGACGGCTACCGCATCCGTAACGCCATCGCCGCATACCTCCGCACGCTCAGCCCCTTCCGGTCGCGTTTCGACGCCTACCTGCGGGGTGACGACGGAGCCCTGACGGCGGAGGAGAAGAAGGGGTTCAACGTCTTCGCCGGCAAGGCGAAGTGTGCGACCTGCCATTTCATCCCGCTGTTCAACGGCACGGTGCCGCCCTGGTATGCCAAGGCCGAGTCGGAGGTGATCGGGGTGCCCGTCCGGCCCGTCTGGACGCGTGCGGCCATCGACCCGGATTCCGGAAGGTATCTCATCAACCGCCTGGAACCCCTGCTGTACTCCTTCAAGACGCCGGGCATCCGCAACGTCGAGTTGACATCGCCCTATATGCACAACGGGGTGTATCGGACATTGGAGGAGGTCGTCGAGTTCTACCAGCAGGGTGGCGGGACAGGCATCGGGATCGACCTGCCCTGGCAGACGCTCCCCTTCGACTCGCTCAGGCTTACCCCGACGGAGGGCCGTTCACTTGTCGCGTTCATGCGAAGCCTGACCGACGAAAGATGAGGGGCCGGCAGGCTTTCATATCCGTTTCTATCCTGCTCGGCTTCCTTGCCACCGGAACAGGTTGCCGGAAGTCGCAGGGTCGGTGTCCGGAGGGGTTCCCGAAGCTCTCGGTCACGTCGTCCAGCGAATGCCGTGACGGGCGTATCGTCCTGTCGGCAGGCCGCCGTTTGACCGGAGCCCTTATGATCGACGGCCAGGTGGTCCGTCCGGATGCGGATACCGTGAGGGGGCTGTCGGCCGGCAGCCACACCCTCAGCTGGTCGGATCCGGGTGGGTGCACGGCGGACACAGTAATATTCATTGGTGGTCGGGCATTCGGCCAGCGGTTCCTTGCCGCCTCCGGAGTGCTCTCCCGGCACTGCGGAGGCTGCCACGGGGGTGTCAACCCGCATGCGGGCATCGACCTGAACAACCCCTGCCAGCTGCCTGTCCATGCCGAACGGATACGGGCGCGCGCCCTGGCGGGCAATCCCTCGCCCATGCCACCCCCCGGCTTGCTGCCCGACAGCCTGCTTCGGATCATCGACGCCTGGGTCGCATCCGGCGGCGGGACAGATTTGTGAGCGTCCCGAGGAAATCGAGGTGGCTGTTCATCGAAACATAACAAGGGCGGCCTGCCCCTTTTCCTCATCTTTCCAGTCAATTTCCATCCAGATGACCGAAACCATCCTCCTGCTGATTGCCGGGCTGATTCTCTTCCTCTATGCGATCAGTCACCTGTCTGACACGCTCCGGTCGGCCCTGGGCGACAATGCGAAGACCTGGATGGCCAAGTACACGGGCAACACTCTCTCGAGCGTGCTGGTGGGTCTTGTGGTCACCACGCTGCTCGACTCTTCATCTGCCGTCATAATCATCACCATCGTGTTTGTGAACTCCGGCTTCCTGACCCTCAGGCAGGCAATGGGCATCGTGCTCGGCGCCAACATCGGCACGACGGTGAGCAGCCAGATCATCGCGATGGATGTGGGGAAGTATTCACCCGTGTTCCTGCTGATTGGCTTCGTCCTGCTGATGGCGTCAAGGAATGAGCGCAACGGCAACATCGGAAGGGTGATCCTGTATTTCGGCGTCCTGTTCTTCGGACTATTCACCATGGAGAATGCCGTCGAGCCGATGCATGACAACCCGGGTTTCGCCGATTGGATGAAGCGGACGGAGCTACCCCTCATGGGGGCCCTTGTAGGGGCGGTAGTGACTTTATGGCTCCAATCATCCTCGGCGACGGTGGGGATGGCGATCATCCTGGCGAAGAAGGGCATGATCGGGATGTCGGGCGGCATCGCCGTGATGCTCGGCGCCGAACTCGGCACTTGCAGCGATACTCTTCTGGCCACCATCAAGGGCACCCGGGATGCCCTGCGGACAGGCATCTTCCACCTGACCTTCAACATCATCTCGATCAGCCTGGGACTCCTTCTCTTCCAGCCTTTCGTAGGCCTCGTCCAGTATATCAGCAGCGGCGAGTCCCTGGAGCGGAGCATCGCCAATGCCCACATGCTGTTCAATACCCTGGGGGTCCTCCTCTTCGTGGGGACGCTGCCGATGTTCGAACGAATGCTGCGAAGGCTTATTCCGGACAAGGCTGCCCCTGCCGAGGAAGCCGTGTCAGCATGATCCTCACATCTTTCGGGCGATATTTCATATTCCGCTAATATCTTCTTCACACAAGGGTAATATGGCGGGGAGACCTTCGCGGCCTAAAAATCGACATATATGAGATACGTCGCGTTGGCTTTGATACCCCTGTTGCTGCTGGGTTGAAGGAAGGAAAGCGTCCCTGAAGAGCCGCTTGAGAACACCCTCAACGAGGATCTGTCCTCCTATCAGGAGATCCGTTCCCTCGGATTGGGGGGAGCCAATGCCGCCGAGATCACCACCTATGATGAGGCATCCAAGCGCCTGTTCGCCGTCAACAACGGCCCGGTGAGCAAGATCGACGTCATCGATCTGGCCATTCCCACTTCGGCCAGTGTGATCGCGTCCATCTCCATGGCCCCGTACGGCGGATTCGTCAACAGCCTCGACGTGTACGACAGCAAGCTCGCAGCCGCCATCGAATCCACCAACAAGCAGGGTAATGGCAAGGTGGTGATCTTCAGTGCCAACACCTTCTCGGAAATCAAGACGGTGGATGTCGGTGCGCTCCCCGACATGGTGACGTATACCAAGGATGGCCAGTACATCCTCACGGCCAACGCAGGCGAGCCGAACGACACTTACACGGTGGATCACGAGGGTTCGGTATCCATCATCCGCGTGTCCGACTACAGTGTGAGGACCATCAATTTCGCCGCCCTCCAGGGCCAGCTGTCGGCCCTGACGGCCAAGGGTTTCCGAGTCTATGGTCCCGGCCGCGATTTCCTCAAGGACATCGAGCCGGAGTACATCGCCGTCTCCGAAGATTCCAAGACCGCCTGGGTCACCCTCCAGGAGAACAACGCCATCGCGGAGCTGGACATCGTAGCCGGGGTGTTCACGAAAATCATGCCCCTTGGGTTCAAGAACTATGGCGCGGCGGGCAATGAGAGCGACTTCAGCGACCGCGACGGCAAGATCGAGTTCAATACCCGCTTTCCCAACGTCTTCGGCATGTACCAGCCGGATGCCATCGCATCTGCAAAGTATAACGGCACGACGTATTTGTTCACAGCCAACGAGGGGGATGCCCGGGAGTATGCAGGGTACACCGAGATGCGGCGGCTGGGTTCGTCCCTGTACCAACTGGACCCGACGGTGTTCCCGACGGCCACTTCGCTCAAGACGGATGCTCAGCTGGGCAGGCTGAACGTGACCTCGACGCTGGGCGATACCGATAACGACGGCGACTTCGATGCGATCTATTCCCTGGGTGGCCGCTCGTTCAGCGTCTGGAATGCCTCCACCGGCGAGCAGGTTTACGACAGTAAAAACGAGCTGGACAAGAAGGCCCTGGAGCTGCAGGTCTACGACGACGGGCGGAGTGATGACAAGAGTGTCGAGCCCGAGGCCATCACCGTGGGACGTGTCGGCAGCAAGCAAATCGCCGTGGTGGGCATGGAGCGGGCGGACGCCTTCGCCGTGTATGACGTCACGAACCCGACGGCGCCCACGTTCGTGAAGATGTACAAGACCGGCGACGCGCCCGAGGGGATCCTCTTCATCCCTGCCTCCAGGAGTCCGATCCGGCAGAGCCTGATTGTGGTGTCGAGCGAGAACGACGGGTTCATCAAGATTTACAAGGCCAACACGCTGTAGGGGTATCGTGACGTATCGGTGGCTATATTCTTTCCCATTGGCTGTTCGTCGATCGCCTTCGCATTCGTCATCCGTATCATTCCGGCAAAATCACCATACCATTCACCCTGACAAGCGTCAGGACCTAAGGGCCTGCTTAATTATAGCATAACTGCCGTTTAACAATTCATTCACAAGTCGCAGGTAATGTTGCAGTCTAAAATACAAGAATGGCAATATTTATTGGTAAGAGTGGGTCATTGTTCCTGTTCTTCATATTGACTTTTTGCGGCACATCGTTTGCACAGTCCGTTAGTGTCAAGGGAAGGGTGACAGATTCCGTCTCGAAGGAGGTGCTGGTGGGCGTAACCATCACGGTGGTGGGCAGGAACCTCAGCACGCTCACCGATGGGAGTGGTGAGTTCAGCCTGGTGTGTGAGCGTTCGGAGAGATTGAAAGTCACAGCGTCCGGCTATCGGGAGGTGACCATACCGCTCTCGGGTGAGGCACTATCGATAATGTTAGTGCGGGAGACGCAGCAGTTGGAGGACGTCGTGGTGACGGCCCTGGGCCGTTCCAGCCAACGGAAGTCCCTGGGGTATTCCATCCAGGAGGTGAAGGGGGATGCCCTGGTTCAGGCAAGGGAAACCAATCTGGTGAACAGTTTGGCTGGACGGGTCGCCGGGGTCAACGTTGTGGGCGGCTCGAACAGCATCGGTGGGTCTTCAAGGATCGTGATCCGGGGAGAGACCTCGCTGGCCGGTAACAATCAGCCCCTTTTCGTGGTGGATGGGATTCCCATCAACAACAATATCAGTGCCTCATCGCAACGTCAGAACATCGATTATGGGAACGGGGCCGGGGATATCAATCCGGATGACATAGAGACGATATCGGTGTTGAAAGGCCCCACGGCAGCGGCACTGTATGGATCGAGGGCGTCAAACGGGGTCGTGCTGATCACCACCAAGAAGGGCAGCAAGTCAAGGGGTATTGGCGTATCGGTGAACTCGACGACCACCTTGGAGAACGTCCTCCGTTTACCCACCTACCAGAATGAGTATGGACAGGGCCGGGGCGGCATCTATGTAATCGGCGACGGAGGACGGAGTTGGGGACCGAAACTGGATGGCAGGAAAATGGCCATTCCCGTGAATACGGAGTGGACACCCCGGGTCGGTGAAACCGTGGATTGGGTTCCCTACCCCTCCAACGTCGAGGATTTCTACGAGACGGGCTATACGTATTCCAACAACGTCGCCGTCAGTGGCGGGAATGAATTAGGCCAGTATCGGTTCTCGTACACCAATCTTTTCCAGAAAGGTATGGTCCCCAACACCGATCAGCGGAGGGACAACGTGGCCCTGAATGCCGGCATGAAGTTGACCGATAAGTTGAGCATCAATACCTCCATCAACTACATAGACATCGCCAGCAAGAACAGGCCGGTCGTGAGTTACGGCAATGAAAGCGTCGTGTACACCTGGATATGGGAGGGCCGTCAGGTCAGAACCGACAAGATGCGGGATTACTGGGTGAAGGGCCTGGAGGGCTTGCAGCCTTTCACCTACAACTATCAGTTCAATGACAATCCCTACTACACGATGTATGAAAACCTGAACGGGTATCAGAAGGGGCGCTGGATCGGCAACGTAAACCTCACCTATCAGTTCAACGAAAATCTGAGCCTGCTCGTTAGGACGGGCATCGACCAGTCCAACGAGCGCCGGGACAGCCGCCGTACGCCCGGTAGCAATGCATTCCCGCTCGGCATGTACCGCCTGGACAAGATACTCTTCCAGGAGCGGAACTCGGATTTCCTGCTGAGCTATCAGAAGCGTATGACCCGCGACTGGGATGTGAAAGTCTCCCTGGGGGGCAATACCATGAGCCAGCGGGAGGAGGATCTCTCCTCCATAGCAGGTCAGCTCAGCGTCCCCGGGATCTATAATCTGGGCAACTCGAGGATTCCGTTGGTCAACCAGCAGTACGACTCCAGGTACAGCATCAACAGCTTTTACGGCTATTCCCAGCTCACGTATAAGAACGCCTTGTTCCTGGATGTGACCGCCCGGAACGACTGGTCGAGCTCCCTGCCGTCGAGGAACAACTCCTATTTCTATCCTTCGGTCTCCTTCAGCGGTGTCTTTTCTGACCTGTTCGACATCAAGCGCTCTGGCGGGCTTTCCTTCGGAAAGTTGCGGGCCAGCTGGGCAAGGGTCGGCAACGACACCAGGCCATACCGTCTAAAGAACGTGTATGCCTATTCCACCCCGTGGCAGAGTTTCCAAGCGGTCTCGGAACCCTCCTCTATCGCCAATGCAGGCCTGTTGCCGGAGATGCTCGACACGTATGAACTGGGCATGAACCTCCAGTTCTTCAAAAACAGGCTCGGGCTCGACGTCACCTATTACAACACCGTCAGCAAGAATCAGATCCTCAACGTGCCCATCGATCTGACCAGCGGCTATACTTCACGGTTCTTGAATGCCGGTGAAATCCGGAGTCGGGGTATAGAGGTCATGCTGAATGCCGTCCCCTTGAAAACGAAGACCTTCCGGTGGAATGTGAACGTGAACTGGTCTGCCAACCGGGCCAAGGTCATCGAGTTGATCGAGGGCATCAACACCTACGCCTTACCGAGCCGGTATGTGTCTGTCCAGGCGCGGGTCGGTGAGCGTATGGGTGACATGTACGGAAGGGGTTTCCAGCGTGATCCGCAGGGCAACATCATACATGCCAATGGCGTACCCCTGCTGACCAGCGAACTGCTGAAACTGGGCAATTACAACCCGGATTGGATGGCAGGTATAAAGAACGAGTTCACCTACAAGGGCATAACCGCGAGTGCCCTGTTTGACTGGAAGATGGGGGGTGCCATCTACTCCTACATGTACGTCAGGGGCAACGAGGCGGGTCAGCTGATTGAATCGCTCCCCGGCAGGGACAATGGGTATGTGGGCAAGGGTGTGGTGAAGAATCCCGATGGCTCGTTCAGTCCGAACACCGTCAACATCACGGCCGAGCGGTACTGGGGTTCAGGATATTTTAACCCCGAGCAGTCGACATTCGATGCAACCTTCGTGAAGCTCAGGGAATTGAAAATAGGCTATACCATCCCTTCCCGCGCGATTGCCAGGCTGGGCCTGAGGGAATTCTCCCTGATGCTGGTGGGCCGGAATCTGGCCCTCTGGACCGATGTGCCCCACATCGACCCGGATACGTCCGGCATCTCCGGGGAGAACATCCTGCCCGGCATTGAAGACATGACATTGCCTTCGGCCAAGAGCCTGGGAATCAACCTCAGCTTTAAGTTCTGACCATACAAACCTATCGCTATGAGCACATTCAGCCGAATTACCATGATCTTCGCCCTGGCGACCCTCTTTGTGACAGGATGTACCAAGAACTTCGAGGAGATCAATACGAATCCGAACAATCCTGAGGCGGTCAATCCGGAACTGCTGATGGTCACCATCGTGCGGAGCATGGTCAACCAGATGGCCAACGATGCCTTCTCTACGGGCAATATCGTCGCCCAGCATTCTGCAGAGATCCGTGAGCCCAACACCGACAGGTACATATGGGGTTCTTTCTCCCTGTGGAGCAACGGATACAACAACCTGAGGAACATCCAGATGCTGACGAAGATCAGCCAGGAGCGGAACCATAAGAACTACCAGGGCATCGCCCTCGTCCTGCGGGCGCTGGCCTTCAGCCTCATGACGGACAGCTACGGATCGCTGCCTTATTCCGAGGCCTTGAAGGGGAAGGAGGATGAGCCTGTCTATTCTCCCAAGTTCGACACTCAGGAGCAGATCTACAAGGGACTGATCGCGGATCTGAAAACCGCCAACACCCTTTTGGGGGCATCCAACGGGCTCATCAGCAACGACATCCTCTTCAACGGCGATTTCCTGAAGTGGAAGAAACTGGCCAACAGCCTGATCCTCCGCCTGGCCATGCGGCAGTCCAACCGGGTGAATCCCACAACCGAGTTGCAGGCCATCCTCGCGAATCCTGCACAGACGCCGATCATTACCACCAATGCCGACAATGCCGTCTTGAAATACGTGGAGGCCCCGAATCTCTTCCCCATCACCGGCCAGCGATCGGGATTCTTTCTGGACAGGAGGCTGAGCAAGAATCTGTCTGACCGGATGAACCGGTCGGCGGATCCAAGGCTCCCCGTGTTCGCCCAGCCCACTGCGGAATCGGTCACGGCGGGATCGCCCAGATACGAGGGGGTCAGGAATGGGGAACTGGATGCGAACCTGGGCAGCACCATCGACCGCAAGGTCTCCGCACTGGGTGTCATCTACTATAACGGGCTCCAGGTGCCGGTTGCCGCCCAGGGCTTGGTCATGACCCTTTCCGAAGTCAAGTTCATCCTGGCAGAAGCCGTCCAACGGGGATGGGCCACCGGGGATGCCAAGACGCTGTACGAGGATGGCATCAAGGCATCTGTGGACTACTACAAGTCCGTCTCTGGATTGAATATTTCCGCCGGAACGGCATTCCTGAACCATCCGGATGTGGTTTTCGAACCGACGAAGGCCCTGGAGAAGATTGCCACGCAGAAATGGATTGCCCTTTACTTCAACGACATGCAGGCATGGCATGAGTGGAAGCGTACGGGCCTTCCGGTGCTCACGCCCTCCTTTGTCAACAACAACGCCAACCGGATACCGGTGCGTTTCCTCTATCCGAGCGACGTGCAGGTGACCAACCGGCTGAATTACCAGTCCGCGGTGCAGGCCCAGGGTCCTGATGATATCAATACGAAGTTGTGGTGGGTGAAATAGGCTGCCGGATGGTGCACACTTCCCCCGGATTCCTTTCCATGGGAAGTGGCCTGTTCCGAAGCAGGAGGTTTTTCCTCCTGTTTCTGTCGTTTTCCTGCCTCATGGTTGGCCGGTCCCAGTTGAGGTATACCAACGAGCGGTTTGCATCTAGGTCGGAAGTGTTGGCCAGGAACGGCATGGTCGCTACCAGCCATCCCCTGGCCACCCAGGCCGGCCTGGATATCCTGAAAAAAGGCGGGACGGCTGTGGATGCCGCCATAGCGGCGAATGCCGTGCTGGGTCTGGTGGAGCCCACCGGATGCGGCATCGGCGGAGACCTGTTCGCGATCGTCTGGGATGCCAAGGCCAGGCGGCTCTTCGGCCTCAACGGGAGCGGGCGATCCCCCCGGGGGATGTCCGCCGCATTTTTGCGGGAGAAGGGGATCACCCAGATACCCCGCTACGGTGCCCTGTCCGTTTCGGTGCCCGGATGTGTCGATGCGTGGTTCGAACTGCATGGTCGGTTCGGCAGGCTGCCGATGAAGGATCTCCTGTCTTCCGGCATCGAATATGCGGAAGAGGGATTCCCCGTCACGGAGGTCATCGCCTTTCTTTGGAAAGGGTATGCGGAGACCCTGAAGGGGTACAAGGGATATCGGGACCTGTATATGCCCGGTGGTCGGACCCCCGGGAAGGGGGATGTATTCACCAATACCGGATTGGCATCCAGTCTTCGCGAGATTTCTCGGCTGGGCAGGGACGGGTTCTACAAGGGACGGATTGCAGAGGGTATCGTGCAGGCCATCCGGGAGGGGGGTGGTTTGATGAGCCTGGAGGACCTATCCGCCCATCGCGCTGAATGGGTGTCTCCGATCAGCACCGACTACAGAGGGTATGAGATCTGGCAACTCCCCCCCAACAGCCAGGGGCTGGCCCTGCTGCAGATGATGAATCTCCTGGAGAACTATGACATCCGTCGATTGGGATTTCCCAGCCCCGATTACATTCATCTTCTGGTCGAAGCCAAGAAACTGGTGTATGAGGACCGCGCTGCCTTTTATGCCGACGGACTCGACAGCGGTATTGTCCGGCTGCTATCCAGCAAGGCATATGCTCGGACCCGAAGAGAACGGATCAATGGGCTACGGGCGGCAGATGACATCGTACCGGGATCGGTACCGCCCTTCGGCAACACCATCTACCTTACCGTGGCCGACCGGGAGGGGAACATGGTCTCCCTCATCCAGAGCAACTTTGCGGGCATGGGCTCCGGCATTGTTCCGGAGGGCCTGGGCTTCAGTCTACAAAACCGGGGTTGCTCCTTTTCCCTGGATCCCGGCAGCCGGAATCAG
>RGVM01000440.1 GCA_010027295.1 Chitinophagia bacterium | reverse complement strand
CCGTCGAGATCCCCGCCGGCGTGCAGGTGGTCCTCGCGGGCCGCGTGCTCTCGGCGAAGGGCAAGCTCGGGGAGCTGAAGCTGGATTATCCCAAGCCTGACGCCCGGCAGATGGAGGACTTGATGAAGGCCCGTCAAATGCTGATGGACGAGCCGGAGGGGGATTGATAGCCTGTTGAAAAGCTTCTGAACGGATTGATACAAGAGAAGGCCCGGTACCTGTCAGGTGCCGGGCCTTCTCTTATTTCTTGGTATGGGTTAAAGGAGGAACTCAACCTTCCTTCTTCCGCATCTTGATTTCCAGCTTCATGCCG
The DNA here is from genome assembly GCA_010027295.1 of Chitinophagia bacterium. Lineage (GTDB taxonomy): Bacteria > Bacteroidota > Bacteroidia > Chitinophagales > Chitinophagaceae > Pollutibacter. The sequence goes on along the minus strand of RGVM01000440.1, from coordinate 2,476 downwards.
GGCTTCACGATGTCGGAATATGCATCGGTCGGTACGGGCTTGTCATTCACTTTCAGGACGCCGTTGTCCAGGCTGATGGTGAAGTTATCCCCCTGAATCAGTCCGTCAGCCTTGAGTCGGTCGATGAGCTGTTGTTCCAGGTTCGGGGCGTCGGCGTTCACGGGACTATCCTCGGTAATCGTCACTTCCCTCACCACGACTTCCTGACCGGGTTTGGCATGCATGGCTTTCACCGTGTCCCCGTCATGCCCCATCTGCTTGAGGGTGGGGGCCACGACCAACGAGACAATCGACATCAGTTTGATGAGGATGTTCATGGAAGGTCCGGATGTGTCCTTGAAGGGGTCGCCCACGGTATCGCCCGTGACGGATGCCTTGTGGGGTTCGGACTTCTTGTAGAATACCTCGCCGTTGATTTCGACACCTTTCTCGAAGGATTTCTTGGCATTGTCCCAGGCGCCGCCGGCGTTGTTCTGGAACATGCCCATGAGTACGCCGCTCACGGTGGCGCCTGCGAGGAAACCGCCCAGGGCCTCGGGGCCGAGAAGGAATCCCATGATGAGGGGGGAGATGATGGCGATTGCGCCGGGCAGCATCATCTTCTTGATGGAAGCCTCGGTGGAGATGGCCACGCACTTGTCATATTCGGGTTTGCCCTTGCCCTCCATGATGCCGGGGATGGTCCGGAACTGGCGGCGGACTTCCTCCACCATCGACATGGCGGCCTCACCGACCGCACGGATGGCGAGGGACGAGAAGATGAAGGGGATCATGCCACCCACGAAGAGGGAGGCGAGGACCTTGGCCTTGTAGATATCGATGCCGTCGATGTCGGCAACGCCTACGAAGGCGGCGAACAGTGCGAGGGCCGTCAGGGCGGCAGAGGCGATCGCGAAGCCTTTGCCGGTGGCTGCGGTGGTATTCCCCACGGCGTCGAGGACGTCGGTCTTCTCACGCACCTCCTTGGGGAGTTCGCTCATCTCGGCGATGCCGCCGGCGTTGTCGGCAATGGGGCCGAAGGCATCGATGGCCAGCTGCATGGCCGTGGTGGCCATCATGCCCGCCGCCGCGATGGATACGCCGTACAGGCCTGCGCACTCGAAGGAACCCCAGATGCCGGCTGCCAGTACGAGGATGGGGAGGAAGGTCGACTCCATGCCTACGGCCAGGCCCCCGATCACGTTGGTGGCGTGGCCGGTCCCCGACTGCTTGACGATCGACAGCACGGGCCGCTTGCCCATGGCCGTGTAGAATTCGGTGATGATGCTCATGAGCGTGCCCACGAGCAGACCTACACCGATGGCACCCAGGACGCCCCATTTCGTGAAGTCATTCCCTCGGAGCGTCATCGTTTCAGGCAGGATGTAGTACACCAGGCCTACGGACGCTATCGCCGTCAGGACGATGGAGCCCCAGTTGCCCATGTTCAGCGCTTTCTGGACGTTCTGGGTGTTGATGCCTGCTGAATCACTGACCTTCACGAACCAGGTACCCACGATGGAGAACAGGATGCCCACGCCTGCGATCAGCATGGGAAGGAGGATGGGTGCCAGGCCTCCGAAAGCGTCGATGGAGGTCGTCTCCTGTCCGAGCACCATGGTGGCGAGCACGGTGGCCACATAGGAGCCGAAGAGGTCAGCCCCCATGCCGGCGACGTCGCCAACGTTGTCGCCCACGTTGTCAGCGATGGTGGCCGGGTTGCGGGGGTCATCCTCCGGTATGCCGGCTTCGACCTTGCCCACCAGGTCGGCACCCACGTCGGCGGCCTTAGTATAGATACCGCCGCCTACCCGGGCGAAGAGCGCAATGCTCTCAGCTCCAAGCGAGAAGCCCGTCAGCACTTCGATGGTGCGCAGCATCTCTTCTGAGTTGACAGCAGCTTCGGGGGCAAAAATGCCTTTGAGGATGATGAAAAGACCGCCGAGTCCGAGTACTGCCAGACCGGCCACGCCGAGTCCCATGACGGCACCTCCCGTGAAGGATACCTCAAGCGCCTTCGAAAGGCTGGTTCGGGCGGCGTTGGCCGTACGCACGTTGGCGCGGGTGGCCACTTTCATGCCGATATAGCCGGCGGTGGCGCTGAATACGGCGCCGATGACAAAGGCCACCGCTATCGACCAGTGCGAAGCAGGATTGGCCGAGGCCATGACGGCCAGCAAGAGGGCCACGATGGCTACGAAATATGTGAGAATGCGCCATTCGGCCTTCAGGAAGGCCATGGCACCCTCGGCAATGTAGTCGCTTATTTCCTTCATCCGGTCGTTGCCGGGATCCTGGCGTGAGACCCAGTTGAATTTGATCAGCGTGTACAATAGTCCAACGGCTCCCATAGCGGGTACCAGATACAGCAGCATATTCATAAGCAGTAGATGTGGTTATCTGATCTGAAGTCGAGTGTTTTTTCAGGCGTGGCGGCAAATTTAACGCATTCGTTGGAAAATCATACCCCGGGACCGATTTCATGTGTAGATGCGAC
>RGVM01000439.1 GCA_010027295.1 Chitinophagia bacterium | reverse complement strand
TAGCACTTGCCACCATGCCGCAGGGAAGCCGTTAATGAGGCATTGGTATAGTTTGGCATCCATACATGCAGGGTGGCCTCGTCGGGTGAGCTCAGCGTAGTGTCGAACACGAATCCGACCAAGCGCCGTGTCAACGACGAGGAGGTGCGCCACATGTGTGAACCCCGCATTCGCTATCTGCTGATAGCGTCGGAGGACCATAGCTGCACGATCGCGGCGCGCAGCGCTAACACGGGTGAGCGTGGCAGATCCACGGGAGTGGTCACGCTGAAGAACGTCCGCCGCGTGAGTGGGCTCACGAACTCGCGCTCCCCACACTCCAGAGATGAGTTGGTTGTATGCGAGCGGTTCAAGGGCAACCGTGAGCAAGGTCCAGCCTGTGAGAGGAATGGCGGGGCGCGAGGCGCCCCCATTCCAGATAGCGTCGAAGTCGCAGCTGGCCGCGGTATGAGCGTGAGCTTCCGCAGATAGATCCCGAGGGGAAGACAGGGTTGGGGCTTCCGCAAGTGGCAATGGGGCAGCGAACATACCCCACGAGACAAGGACATTTTGCCAAAACGGAGGGACAGTGCCATCGAGGACCGCAAGAAAGTCGCAGGCAGAGAGCAGAAGGCGGTAGCCTTGGCGGAGGAAGCCATAGTGTTGATCAAGCCAGTGCATCACCATGCCCTTCCAACCTTGCTCAACAGGGTCGAGAAGGCGGCGAACATGGCGCATGTAGAGGGCACGCGTAAAGGTTTCAATGTCGAGGCATCGAGCTCCCCCCTCCGGGTAGTCCTGCACGAGGAGGGCGCGTGGGGCCGCATGAACCGCTGAGTCTCGCCCCTGGGGTTGGAGGAGAGTCGCGCCGCCCGGTTGCTCAACGAACGTCCACGTCTCACGCTCCCATGCGGCAAGCATATCATCAAGATTCGGGGGGCATTGGTTCGATACCAAATACCAGCAGACCGCCATCACCGAGTTGCGGACCACGATGTTCCGCCCAAAGATGGTGCGAGCATCTCCCCGCATGGTCCACTGAGCGTAGCGAGCACGTACGCGTGCCGTCGTTCGCTTCTCCCATTCGCGTGCGACACCCGAGGGTGCGCCAAGGAAGACACCTAGGTAGCGAATCACCGACTCACGACCAAAGAGTTGCAGCTCAGACGGTCCATCCCAGACCGGCATCGCTGTGGACGATTTAAGGGTGCCTACTCTGATGGCCGCCGTTTTCTCCGCCCAGTCATTCTCCGCCCCGGAGCCTCGCTCATACACGGCAAGCAGGTCCTTAAACCGGACCAGCTGTTGTTCGTCCGCGAGCAAGCCCACGAGGTCATCCGCGTATCCGAGTGCGTACGTCTCCTCGAGCGAGCCATCCCTTCGGGGTAACTGGATACCGCGGATGCGGCGGGACGCGTCCCCATCTCCATCATCAGTTGCCATGAGAGACATGAACGTTTGCAAGCAGAGGAGATAGAGGCACGGCGAGCAGGGACATCCCTGATGCAGACCATGTTGAGGGTCGAAACTGTCACTGAGTTGTCCGGCTACCATGCGACGAAAGTCGGGGTGCAGGTTCATGCGTTCCATGACGCGAGCTAGGAAGTTCCACTGGACGCGCGGATAAGCAGACTTCTGGTCGCAGAAGACAAAGACCCCGCCCCTACCATTCTGTTCAAGGTAAGCGGCCGCATCAAGAACAGTTCGGTTATCATCGAAGATATACTTAGAGCGCTGGAACGCATTCTGCGTTGGTGCCACCAGGTACGGAAGGGACGGTTGCAGAGCATCAGCCATGCAGCGGGTCATGATTTTGTAGAGGACCGACATGACCGCGATCGGGCGATATCGCGACAGATCGTAACGATAGCCTTTCTCCTTGTAGATAAGAGAGACGACGACGGTGACCATCTCAGACGGGAGGCCCTCGGGGCGTCGGACGACTTCTTTGAAGGCTTCCCCGAGCAGTTCGCAGAATGGGTGGGGCGGGCGCTCACCGTCCCCTCCTGCCCGCTCGCGGACGGCCGTCATGACTTTGAAGTAATCGGTCGTGAAGCCATCGAGTCCAGGCATTGCATAATTAGGTAGGCCATCAATTGCGCGTTGAACTGCCGTAGGCGAGCAGATGGATTCGAGGGAGAGGTCCTCTCGACGGGAAGCAGGTTGCACACGCCCGTCGGCAACGAGAGCATCAAGAAGGCGGGCTTCCGCATCCCTCTGCGTACGGACACCGTTGTTGAAGAACCCCTTTCGCCCACCATAAAAGCGGCGAGCAGCCCGAAGGACATGTCTGGTGCCCGAGGAGCGGACGGTGCCCTCGCGGACCTCACGAATGGTGCTATCGACTCGGTCCTGACGGGTGCCTTCAAAGAAGGAGCGGCTACAACGGTCGCTATGGACGTGCTCATCATACGCCCGATCCGCCAACCATCGTGCGTGATCCGCCTGTCGGATCGTTTGGAGTTGGGCCTCAACCTCAAGCAGTTGCCGTTCCGCGAGCTCTCGCGCTCGTGAGTCATGGAGTTGGGGTTCAGTGACGCCCCGTCCAAGGAAGCGCTCGCAGCGCTGTAGTTGTTGGAGGAGGAGGTGTCGCTGGCTAGCGCGCTGACGGGCGTCATTTCGGACCGTCTCTTGGCAGTACAGGCGCGTAGTTTCAAGGATGTAGAAGACGCGTTGGATCGGCGAGAGTTCCGTCTTGGCCATTCCATCCTTGACAATGTCACGCATGCGTAGGACGCATGGTAGTCGTTGGGCAGTGAGGAGGTGTCGAGGGATGTGCCACTTTGGCGGGACGTACTCATCATCAGAGT
>RGVM01000438.1 GCA_010027295.1 Chitinophagia bacterium | reverse complement strand
AAAACCAAGTGTCCTTCTCGCTGACCCCAGCCTCCGAAGCCGGTCTTCCGGTCGTCCTGATCTCCAAGCTCGTGGACGGAAGTTACCCGAATTACCGACAGGTGATTCCCCAGGAAAGCCTGGAGCGCGTCGCGATCCCTCGGGAGGAGCTCCTCCAGAGCCTCAGGCGCGCGGAAATCATGACGAGTGACAAGTCCAATTCCGTAAAGCTCTCGTTCTCGCGCAACCAGCTCGCCATCACCGCCAACACCCCTGAAATCGGCGAGTCCCGCGAGATCATGGCCCTCACGTACAAGGGCAAGGACATGGCCATCGCCTTCAATCCCGCCTACCTCATGGACCCCCTCAAGGCCCTCGACACGGATGAGGTCTTCATCGAGCTCATCGACGAGCTTTCGCCTGGCGTCGTCAAGGCGAACGACCCCTTCCTCTACGTCATCATGCCCATGCGGATGAGCTAGCCGCCCCAGACGACAGGCCGGCGGCCGTTTTCCGCCCCACGTCGCGTGTCGATGCTGGCCGCACGCAAAAGTTCAACGTACCTTGTCGTCGTTTGCGCGCGCATGAACGATGAATTGCTAGGCAAGGCCAAGGCCAACGGGTTTTCGGACAGGCAAATCGCCCACCTCACGGGAACGACCGAGGAAGCCATTCGGGCCCGACGCAAGTCCCTCGAACTCGTCCCATCCTATAGGCTCGTCGATACATGTGCCGCCGAGTTCGAGGCCTATACCCCCTACTTCTACTCGTCCTACGACCGCGGCGATGACGAGGCCCGGCCATCCGGCCGCCGCAAGGTCATGATCCTCGGGGGCGGCCCCAACCGCATCGGCCAGGGCATCGAGTTCGACTACTGCTGCGTCCACGCAGCCTTCGCCCTCAAGGAGGACGGCTTCGAGACCATCATGGTCAACTCCAACCCGGAGACCGTCTCCACGGACTACGACACCAGCGACCGTCTCTTCTTCGAGCCCCTGACCCTCGAGGACGTGCTCAACATCTATGAGCGCGAGAAATGTTGGGGGGCCATAGCCCAATTCGGCGGCCAGACGCCCCTCAACTTGGCCCTCGGCCTCAAGAAGAATGGCGTCAACATCATCGGGACCTCACCGGAGAGCATTGAGGTCGCCGAGGACCGCAAGCTGTTCGCGGCCATGCTGGACCGCCTGGGCATACCCCAACCGCGCAATGGCCTCGCCACCAATGAGGCCGAGGCCCTCGGGGTGGCACGCCGAATCGGCTATCCCGTCTTGGTCCGGCCCTCCTTTGTCTTGGGTGGACGCGCCATGCAAATCGTCTATGGCGACCACGAGCTTCAGCACTACATGCGCTTCGCAGTCGAGGCCTCGCCCGAACGCCCCGTGTTGGTGGACAAGTTCCTCGAAGACGCGACGGAGGTTGACGTGGATTGCATCGCCGACGTCGGCCACTTCGACGACCCAACCCGCGGCACCATCGTGATCGGGGGCATCCTCGAACACATCGAGTTCGCAGGCGTGCATTCCGGCGATGCCGCCATGGTCTTGCCACCCCACACCCTTTCCAAGGAGGTCATCGATACCATTCGGCGCCATACCCATGCCATGGCCACCGAGCTCCGGGTCGTCGGCCTCATGAATGTCCAGTACGCGGTCAAGGACGACGTCGTCTATGCCTTCGTCTCAAAAGCGATAGGCGTCCCGCTCGCCAAGCTGGCCGCCAAGGTCATGGCAGGCAAAACTCTCACCGAGCTCGGCTTCACTTCCGAAGTCCGACCCTCGTACTGGGCCGTCAAGGAGTCCGTCTTTCCCTTCAACAAGTTCCAGGGCCAGGACATCATCCTGTCCCCGGAAATGCGCTCCACCGGCGAGGTCATGGGCCTCGACCAAGACCTGGGCATCGCTTACGCCAAGGCCCAGATGGCCGCCAATGCCCCGCTCCCACTCAAGGGACGCGTCTTCATCTCCGTGGGCGACGCCCACAAGAAACATGTCGTTGACGTCGCCCGCCAATTCGCCCAGCTCGGCTTTGACATCGTGGCCACCAACGGAACCGCAGCCGTACTCTCCGCCGCCGGCCTCAAGGTGGAAAAAATCCAGAAAATCGGCGAGGGCCGCCCCACGGCCATCGACTTCCTCAAGAACAAGCAACTCCAGCTCGTCATCAACACGCCGTCCGGCGCAACCCCACGCGCCGACGAGGTCCGCATCCGGACCACAGCCGTCATGACCGGAACGCCCATCATGACCACCCTCAGCGGCGCCAAGGCCGCCGTCATGGGCATCGCGGCCCTCCAGAGGTCTGGATATTCCGTCCGAACCGTCCAGGAATACCACTGACCACCGCGCCCCATGGCCGAGTATCGAGTCCACTTCGAGGTCTTTGAAGGGCCCCTCGACCTCCTGCTCCACCTCGTCAAGAAGCAGGAGGTGGACATCTATCAGGTCAACCTGACTCGCATCGCCACGGAGTTCGTCACCTATATCGAGCAAATGCGCGAGCTCGACCTCGACGTGGCGGGCGAGTTCGTCGTCATGGCCGCCACGTTGCTCTATATCAAGAGCCGCGAACTTCTTCCGACAGACAAGCAAGCCGTCGTCGAAGGCGACGATCCAGACGACGAAGACCCACGCTGGGAACTCATCCGCCGCCTCGTCGAGTACAAGAAGTTCAAGGACGCCGCCGCGCAACTCCAAGAACGCGAGGCCAACATGGACCTCGTCTATCCACATCAGCCCTCGCGGGTTGAACTCCCCCCGGAGCCCGAGGCCAACCGCCCTACGGTTTCCATCTTCGACCTCGTCCAAGCCG
>RGVM01000437.1 GCA_010027295.1 Chitinophagia bacterium | reverse complement strand
CACTTCAACAAGGGCAACGGAGCCCTCGGCAACAGCGGCAGCGTCAGCTTCCAGTTCAAGAAGATGGGCGTCTTCAAGCTGAAGCCGGAGGGTATCGACCCCGAGGGGCTGGAGCTCGAGCTGATCGACTTCGGACTCGAGGAGCTCGGCGAGGGCAGCGGCGAGAACGGAGAGGATGTGCTGGTGCTGCGATGCGGCTTCGCCGACTTCGGCAACCTGCAGAAGGCGCTGGAGGAGAGGGGCATCACACCCATCAGCGCCGAGACCGAATGGATCCCGCAGAACCTCGTCGAACTGGGCGAGGAGGCTGCCCAGGAAGTCCTCAAGCTGGTCGACCGCGTCGAACAGGACGACGACGTCCAAAAGGTCTTCCATAACCTGAAATGACCCGCAGCGGCATCCCTTCCCCTGAGTATCCCGCCGAAGGCGGGCCCATAGTGCTCTTCGACGGCGAGTGCAACCTCTGCAACGCCACGGTGCAGTTCATCATACGTCACGACAGAAAAGGCGTGTTCCGGTTCGCCAGCCTGCAGGGAGCCTATGGCAGCAGCCTGTTGGCGTCGCTGGGGATGCCGAACATCACCCCCGACACCTTCCTGCTACAAGCCGATGGCCGGGTGTACCTGCAATCCGAAGGCGCCTTACGCACGCTCCGTCGTCTGGGACTTCCCTGGAGCCTTTCCTACGTCTTCATCATACTTCCCGCCGGACTCAGGGATGCCGTGTACGCCTATGTGGCCAGAAACAGGTACCGCTGGTTCGGGAAGCGGGAGACATGCTACCTGCCCACGCCCGAGCTGTGGGCCAGGTTCCTGGATTGAAGCCAGGGTGGAAGGAATGCCGGGAAGACGCTCAGGTCACTCCCGCATCATGGCGGCCACCGTCTCAACGACGTCGAGGACGTTAGGCTTTCCGAAGAAGTCGCCGTCGCTGCCATAGCCGGGACGATGCTCCCTGGCGGTGAGGGTTCGAGGCGCCACGTCGAGCCAGCGGTAACCGCCCTGCTCTTCCATGACCTTGTTGAACATATAGCCACAGGCGCCCCCCGGGACATCCTCGTCTATGAAGAGGATGCGGTTGGTCTTCTTGAGGGATTCGAGGATGCCGTGTCCGAGGTCGAAGGGGAGCAGGGTGCGCACGTCCACGACCTCGATGTGTATGTCCATGGAGGCCAGGATGCCGGCCGCCTCCTCCACGATGCGAAGGGTGGACCCGTAGGATACGACCGTGACGTCGGTTCCCTCCCGTACGACCTCGACGACGCCCAGGGGGATGCGCATGTCCAGCAGATTCTCGGGGAGGCGCTCCTTGAGGCGGTAGCCGTTCAGGCATTCGATGACGATGCCGGGGTCGTTGCCCGCCAGCAGGGTGTTGTACATCCCGGCGGCCTGCACCATGTTGCGGGGCACGCAGACATGCATGCCGCGCAGCGATCCCAGTATCATGCCCATGGGGGAGCCGCTGTGCCAGATGCCTTCGAGGCGGTGTCCGCGGGTGCGGACGATGAGGGGGGCCGACTGTCGCCCGCAGGTGCGGAAATGCATTGAGGCGACGTCATCGGTCAACGGGACGAGGCCGTACACGAGGTAGTCGAGGTATTGGATCTCGGCGATGGGCCTGAGTCCGCGCATCGACATGCCGATGCCCTGTCCGATGATCGTCATCTCTCGGATGCCGGTGTCGAAGATGCGGTCGCTGCCATGCCTGGCCTGCAGGCCGGCGAAGCCCTGGTTGACATCGCCGATGCGTCCCAGGTCCTCCCCGAAGGCGAAGACCCTCGGGTTATAAGAGAAGAGGGCGTCGAAATATCGGTTCAGGACCTCGTAACCATTGAGTGCGGGGGCATCCTCCGCGCAGACAGGGTCGACGGCCTGGATGCGAAGGGGGCTTCGGGGCGACTCGCTCAGCAGGTGGCTGTTGTAGAGAGCGGCGTTTTCACTGCGTAGGGCTTCCAGGTATTCACTTATCGGGAAGGTCTCGGGCGATGGTCCGAGCAGGGCCGCCGTCAGGCCTAATGCCTGCATCACATCACGGCGAAGGGGCTCCCGGTTGGCTTCGAGTTCAGCGATGCAGGCGGCCGCCTCGGGGTGCGCCTCGAGGGTCTCCCCGGGGATGGCCTTCAGCAGGGAAAGGGCCTTGGACACCTGGGCCTGCAAGGGCGCACGGAAGATGCGGAGGGCCTCCTGTCGGCTATCCAGGACCTCGCGCTTGGCATGGGCCTCGATGTCGGCAAGTGCATCCTCCGTGGTGAGTTCGTTGGCCAGCAACCACTCGCGCATCTTGCGGAGGCAGTCCCACTCGCGCTCCCATGCGAGCCTCTCGGTCGATTTGTAGCGCTCGTGGCTACCGGAAGTGGAATGGCCCTGAGGCTGGGTGACTTCCTCCACATGGAATATGGCGGGCACATGGGTGCGTCTGACACGGTCGATGCCCTCCTCGAAGACCTCGCAGAGGGAGACGTAGTCCCAAGCCTTCACGGTATGTATGTCGATGCCGTTGGTGCCTTCCTGCCGTTGGAAGCCCGAGAGGGCTTGGGAGATGGAGGCTTTGACGGTCTGGTGACTTTTGGGGACGGAGATGCCGTAGCCGTCGTCCCACACGAACACGGCCAGGGGTACCCGAAGGACGGCGGCGGCGTTCATCGTCTCCCAGAACTGTCCCTCGCTGGTGGCGGCATCGCCGATGGTGCAGAAGCAGACCTCGTTGCCGTGTTCTGAAAGATCGGTCATCCCTTTCAACGCCTGCACTTCGCGGAAGGCCTTGGAGGCGTAGGCGAGGCCCAGTGCCTTGG
>RGVM01000436.1 GCA_010027295.1 Chitinophagia bacterium | reverse complement strand
AGGTCAGCGACGCCAACCCGAACGGCATCCGCTTCGAAGGCACCGAGGGCTGGATATTCGTCACCCGAGGCAACTACGCCGCCACCGCCTCCGACCCCGTCAGCAAGACACCCAGCAAGGCCCTCACGGCCAGCGACCCAAAGATCATCACCTCGCAGATAGGCCCCGACGAAGTCCATCTCCCAGTCAGCGCCGAGCACCACGGCAACTGGCTCGACAGCATGCGCACCCGCCTCCAGCCCATAGCACCCGTCGAAGTGGGCCACCGCTCCTGCTCGGCCTGCCTCCTCCACCACATCGCCATGAAGCTCAAACGCAGACTCCACTGGGACCCCCTCAAGGAGAGGTTCCGCAACGATGACGAGGCCAACGCCATGCTGTCGAGGCCCAAGCGCCACCCCTACACCTTCTGACCCATGAGGACCCTGCCCACGCTCCTGCTCGCAACCTCCCTGCTCGAGGTAACGGCCATGCACAACCGAACCGATACCGCAGCCCCCTGGCGATTCATCACCCTCGACCCGGGACACTTCCACGCGGCCCTCGTGCAGAAACGCATGTACCCGGAAGTTGACCCCACCGTACACGTGTATGCCCCGACGGGCGAGGACCTCAGGCTCCACCTCGCCCGTATCGAAGGCTACAACACCCGGAAGGCAGACCCCACCGCCTGGCGCGAAGTCCTCCACACGGACGACGACTTCCTCGGGGCCATGCTGCGCGAGCGGAAAGGCAACGTGGTCATGCTCGCAGGCAACAACCGCAAGAAGACCGAGTACATCGCGAAGAGCATAGACGCCGGCTTCCACGTGTTCGCGGACAAGCCCATGGCCATCGACGCAGAAGGCTACCGAAAGCTGGAGAAGGCCTTCCGGACTGCGCGGCGCAAAGGCCTCATGCTCTACGACATCATGACAGAACGCTACGAGATTGCCACCATTCTCCAACGAGAACTGTCCATGCGCCCCGAGGCCTTCGGCACCCTGCAGAAGGGAAGCCCCGATCAGCCGGCCATCACCAAGGAGAGCGTGCACCACTTCTACAAGGAGGTATCGGGGTCCCCGCTGCAACGGCCGGCCTGGTTCTACGACGTCGCCCAGCAGGGCGCCGGCATCGTCGACGTCACCACGCACCTCGTCGACCTGGTGCAGTGGGAGGCCTTCCCGGAGCAGGTCATCGACTACCCACGCGATATCCGGCTGCTGACCGCCCGCCAATGGAACACGGCCGTCAGCCTGCCACAGTTCACAGCCAGCACATCCATGAAGGCCTTCCCCGAATATCTGGCCCCGAACGTCGACGCCAACGGCGTCCTGCAGGTGGCGTCGAACGGACAGATCGACTATACCATCCGGGGCGTCCACGCGCGCGTGTCCGTCATCTGGAACTACCGCGCCGAGCCCGGCGGCGGCGACACCCATTTCTCCATCATGCGCGGTAGCCGCTCCGACCTAGTGATCCGACAGGGTCGCGAAACAGGCTTCATCCCGCGGCTATACATCGAAAGCAAGCCCGACCTCGACGAGGCTGCCATGCGAAAGTCATTCGCTGAACTGGAGAAGCGGTACCCGGGCATCTCCCTGACGGCGAACCCAAAGGGTTGGGAAGTGTCGATACCCGCATCCTACCACAATGGACACGAGGCACACTTCGCGCAGGTCACCGAGAAATACCTGGGCTTCCTGAAGTCGAGCTCCATGCCCGCATGGGAAGTCCCCAACATGCTGGCCAAATACCGGCTCACGACGACCGCGCTGGCGCAGAGCCTGAAATGATAGGTACTGGTACCCTGGCGGTCATGCCAGGAGCGGCCTGACCACTTTGCCGTGCACATCGGTGAGACGGAATCGCCTCCCCTGAAAACGGTAGGTGAGCTGTTCATGGTCCACGCCCATGAGGTGCAGCATCGTGGCCTGCACATCATGTACGGAGACGGGGTCCTTGACGATGTTGTAGCTGAAATCATCCGTCTGACCGAAGCTGGTTCCACTCCGTACGCCTGCGCCTGCCATCCACATCGTGAAGCAGCGGGGGTGATGGTCGCGGCCGTATGCCTCCTTGGAGATGCGGCCCTGCGAATACACAGTGCGTCCGAATTCTCCCCCCCACACCACCAGCGTATCTTCCAGCAATCCCCGACGCTTGAGGTCGGTCAGCAGGGCGGCCGTGGGCTGGTCGATCTGCCTGCATTGGCGCTCCATATTCTTGGGAAGGGCGTCGTGATGGTCCCATCCCTGATGGTAGAGCTGCACGAATCGGACATCCTTCTCCAGCAGCCTGCGGGCCAGCAGGCAGTTGGCTGCATAACTGCCCTTGTCGCGGCTGGCGGGACCATACAGATCGAAGACCTCCTCCGGCTCGTCTGAAATGTCCATCACCTCCGGCACCGACGTCTGCATCCGAAAGGCCATCTCGTATTGTGCGATGCGGGCATCCACCTCGGGGTCGGCCCATGCCTGGTTCTGCAGTTCGTTGAGGCGGCGCAACTGGTCGAGCATCTCCCTCCGGTCGGGACCATCGTACCCTTCCGGATCCTTGAGGAATAACACCGGGTCGGAGCCCGAACGGAACTGCACGCCCTGGTGCTCGGAAGGCAGGAAGCCATTGCCCCAGAGGCGGGCATAGAGGGGCTGGTCCTTCGGAGCGTCCTTGGAGACCATCACGATGAAGGCGGGCAGGTTCCGGTTCTCGGAGCCAAGTCCGTAGCTGACCCAGGCGCCCATGGAGGGACGGCCCGCCAGCTGGTGGCCGGTCTGGAAGAAGGTGATGGCGGGATCGTGGTTGATCTGTTCGGTGAA
>RGVM01000435.1 GCA_010027295.1 Chitinophagia bacterium | reverse complement strand
AACTATTTCCGCGGTGTCAGTGAAGTGAGGTTCGAAAACACGGTGACGCCCATCGTCTCGAGCACTTCGACTCAGATCGTGGTGAACGTGCCCGCCGGTATAACGTCCGCCTACATCTTCGTGACGACGCCTGTCGGCACCGTGCGCTCGGACATCGCCTACGGCTTCCGGTATCCCATCTACGAGGATGTGCTGACGGCCACCTGGAGTAACACCTCCTACAGTGCCACGGCCGTGCTCAACAACACGGCGAACCTGAAGCGCGGCAACAACTCCATCCGGGTGAACTACACGGCCGGCTTCGGCGCGCTGCGCCTGTCGAAGGCGAACCCCGCGCTGAGCACGACGGGCTACACGGCGCTGAAGTTCTCCGTCTTCGTCCCGGCCGCCTCGGTGGGCCGTCGGGTCAAGGTGATGCTGAACGGGCAGACGGCCACCGGGCCGACACTGACCTTCGCCCAGTCGGGCTGGAACGATTTCCAGATTTCGCTGTCGAATATCGGAGGGTACGCCACCATCACCTCGGTCACCTTCCAGGAGTTCAGCGGCGTGCTGCAGGAGCTGTATTTCGACGATATCGGGCTGCTTTGACTCATTTCATCAGATTGCATGCAGCGGGGTGTCCGGTCGACCGGGCACCCCGCTGCCGTTGTCACTCGAACGAACCATGGCTTAGCACGATTGTTCAAGCGATGCCATGGTTGACACAGAAGCCTTTCCCACCGATATCGACAGCATCCTCGCGCGTGTCGACGCCATCGACCCCGTCGCTTACGGGCGTTCCCGCAACTTCATCGACGGAGCCGTGACGCGGCTCTCGCCCTACATCTCCCGCGGCGTCATCTCCACGCGATTCGTGATGCGCCGGATGTTGGCGCTGGGCCATCGTGTGTCTCGCATGCAGAAGTTCCTGCAGGAGCTGGCCTGGCGCGACTATTTCCAGCAGGTGGCGATGGCCCGGCCGGGCTTGCTCGACACCGACCTGCGCCGCCCCCAGCCGAGGGGGGAGCGGAGGGGTGTTCCGAGTGCACTGGCAGCGGGCCGTACCGGCATCGATGGCATCGACGCTGCGGTGCGGGCACTGTTGGACACAGGCTACATGCACAACCACTGCCGCATGTACTCGGCCTCGCTGGCCTGCAACCTGGGGCGCTGCCATTGGCGCCAGCCGGCCGACTGGATGTACTACCACCTCCTCGACGCCGACTTCGCCAGCAACGCCTGCAGCTGGCAGTGGGTGTCGGGCGCCTTCAGTGGCAAGCTTTACTTCGCCGACCAGGCCAATGTCAACCGCTACTGCCATACGGGGCAGCGCGGCAGTTTCCTCGACAGTTCCTACTCCGAGCTGGAGGAGATGGAGGTGCCGGAGGCCCTGCGGGAGACGATCGCCTTCGAGGCCACGACGCCGCTGCCGTTGACGGAGCCTCCTGCCATCGCCCCCGGCCGGCCCGTAATTATCTACAACCTCTACAATCTCGACCCTTTCTGGCGGAAGGATGCGGATGCCGAACGGGTGCTCCTCCTCGAGCCCTCGCATTTCAGGAAGCTGCCGGTGAGCGCTCGCACCATCGAATTCGTGCACTCACTGGCCGCAAACATTCCCGGGATACGGGTATTCACGGGGGAGTTCGATGCCCTGCAATCCCTTGCCCCGGGCTCGACCTTCCATTTTCGAGAGCATCCCCTGTTCGGCCATTATCGGGGCGTCTGCGACCCTCGGGAGTGGATGTTCCCCGATATCACCGGGTATTATTCGAGCTTCTTCGGGTTCTGGAAGAAGGCGGAGCGGCGCTTGTTCTCTCCGGACTTCTGATTTTTTCGTGTAGCCGTCAGGGTGTAAAAAATCGGGGGACCTCCGGGGTAGGCCCGGCCTTCGTACTTTGTATCATGCAAAGGTTGGCTCGTCCTTGGCAATGGGTGGCCTTGGTGTTGATGGCCGGCATGGCCTGTCGCTCGGGCCGGGGGATTCCTCCCGTGCAGGTGTCGCAGTCCTTGTCGGGCCTCTCGTTGATGGTGGTGGGCGTGGTGCAGGACGGCGGCTATCCGCAGGCGGGCTGTCGGAAGTCCTGTTGTGAGGCGGTGCTTCGGGGCGAGGCCTCCCGGCGCCAGGTGAGCGGGCTGGCCCTGCTCGATCCGGCCTCGGGGGCTTTCTGGCTCTTCGACGCGACGCCCGACATCGGCGGGCAGATGCGCATGGCCGAGGATCGGCTCACGCGCACGGGCCTGCTGCCGGCCGGCATCTTCCTCACGCATGCGCACATGGGCCATTACACAGGACTGATGCACCTGGGTCGCGAGGCGATGGGGGCGAAGGCGGTGCCGGTGCATGCGATGCCGCGGATGCGCGCTTTCCTGGAGGGAAACGGTCCCTGGGGACAGCTGGTGACGCTGGGGAACATTGCGCTGCGTACCCTGCGCGCCGACAGCGCGGTCGACCTGGGCAATGGCGTCCGCGTCACGCCCTTCCGCGTCCCGCACCGCGACGAGTATTCCGAGACGGTGGGCTATCGGATCGAAGGGCCCTCGAAGCGCATCCTCTTCATACCGGACATCGACAAATGGTCGCGATGGGATCGCGACATCCGGAGCCTGCTGGCTGACTGCGACATAGCCTTCCTCGACGGCACTTTCTTCGACGGGGAAGAGCTGCCGGGGCGTGACATGCGCGAGATTCCGCATCCGTCGGTGACGGAGAGCATGGAGCTGTTCGCAAAGCTGCCGGACAGTCTGCGGAGCAAAGTGTGTTTCATTCACTTCAACCATACCAATCCGCTGCTGCGGCCGGGTTCGGAGGCGTGGAGGCGTGTGCGGAGTAACGG
>RGVM01000434.1 GCA_010027295.1 Chitinophagia bacterium | reverse complement strand
ACAACCGGAGGGTCGAGCTGGTGAAGAAGTGAGGGGAAGGTCGAATCGGATGTCCTGACCATAGCCGGTCCCAAAGCAATGCTGGGTTACGGGCTTGGCGCGGACTCCATGATGGTATGTGAATTTTGCATATCCTAGATTTGCTAACTCACGTTTCAACCCAACTTGTATGAAAGCAAAGAGGATATGCACCCTGGCAGTCGCCGTCCTGCCATGGCTCGCCACCGCCCAGCCTCTTCCCACGCCCCCGTCTGCCGTCACCAAGACAGGGCGTTTCGGTTTCCGATATACGTTCATCAGCCAGACGGTGATGCAGCAGGGTCTCGACAACGAACCGAACCACCGGCTCAAGGTCGAGAACCTGGGTACGGCTGCCAAGACGAATGTGCGCATCGCCTATACGGGACTGAACGGAGACGGGAGCGTACCCAGCCTCAGCGGTGGCGGCTTCGCGGTCTTCCCCAATGGCGGAAACGTCCACCTCCGGGTCGGGGATACGACAGCCGTGCAAGGATGGTCCAGCGGATGGAGGGAGTGCGGCTGCATCGTGGATGGAGTCAATGACAAGCAGGTCCGCTTCATCATCACCTACGATTCCGCATACTATGGCCCGGACGGGCTCAAGGATGGCGACATAACCCTGATTGACACCGTCATACAGCCGATCAAAATCGTGCAACGGTCCTCCGCATCCCTCACAGGCCTGCAGACATCCCTTCAGACCAACCCCACACAATCGCTGTCCGGCAGCTTCATCATTCCAGGCTACATCGCCCCGTTCGTCACGTTGCAGGCCGTGCGACTGTCGACACAGGAGAGATCCTACACCATCAACACATCCAATCTTCGGACGGTCGACTCGCTCGGAAACAGATACACCCACTTCAACCTCTCCGTCAACCCCCGCTCCGACTACCTCATTTCAGCCGAATTCAGTTCGACGATGACGGGCCTGCTGATGCCCCCCGCTAACATCGTAGTGCCAAGCGCCTCCTCCCACTCGAATCTGAGGGCCACGGCACTGCCCTATGGGAAAGCACAGTTCTCCATTGACTCCACCATCATTCATGAAACCGAGATCGGCTTCTGGCGGACGGTCTTCGCGCCCGGCGACAGCAGCGTCACTGTGTTCCCCGGACAGGAGAACTGGTTCGGTGCCACCAACGATGCGAGGAACGCCAACCGCGCCAAGTCCAAGATCATCAAGTTCAGCGTCGCGAATGCCAGCTTCGGCAGCAAGCTATGGGAGAAGCCCATCCCCCACGAATCATGGGGTGGCGCCGTGAGTCAGGACGGCAAGGTCGTCGTCTACATGATCAACCAGCGTGGTGTGGAGGCCAACCTGCAGGACAACCCCGCCATCGACTGGGTAGGCGTGCTGGATGGCATGACAGGACAAACGAAATGGGGGCTGCGGGGCAACCAGGAGACCATGGAGGGCCTCGAGGTAGGGGTCTCTTCCCGCGGAGAATATATCGCGCTCGGCACCACCGGCAGCGGCAGGCTGACGCTCTATCGCAACAACGGAGGCAGCGGCACCTTCCTCTGGAGCAATGCGGCCGACTTCACCGACGGGAACACCGGCCTCGGACAGATCCGTAAGATCGTCTTCTCCGCCGACGACCAGTACGTGTATGCCGGCAGTGGCGACATGTACCTGCGGAAATACCGCGTGTCGAATGGCAGTCTCGTGTGGAAAGCCTATATCGGGGGCTGGCCTTTTGTCAATGGCCTCGCCATCGCCAATGGGCTCATCGCCACCGGCACCAAGTCGCGCGACCGCTCGCTGGTGCGCGAGAGCGACGGCTCCGTCGTCTATTTCTCCCCTGCCATGCATTACGACGTGCATACGGACAGCGCCTTCCGGGGACCCGTCTTCGGCTTTGGCCCGCATGTCACAGACGCCACCACCGGTCGGGCCATCGCCTTGGTCGGCAGCCTCGGCCTCAAGCACTCCATACTGGACGGCCAGTTCGCGATCATGGCCGACCAGACGGTCGATGTCTACTCCCGACACGGAGGCAGTCCGCTGGCCGTCCGGAAAAGCTGGACGGGCGGCGCCAGCGGCGAACAGAGCCAGTCGGGATGGGCCTCCCCCACCGGCGACAGGGTCGTCGTCACCGCACGTGACCTCACCACTGGCGTATTCCCCCGCAAGACCGTCGGATTCTTCCGCGTGAACCGATCCATCAACCGCTACCCGACCCTGGACTCCATCGGCCCGAAATCCTTCTCTGTGGGCGACTCCTGCCGCTTCAAGGTGAGCTACCGCGACTTCGGAGACTACAACACCGCCAACACCGGCCTCACACTGACGGCGAGCTCCGACACATCCGGCCTGAAGGCCATCCTCCGGGGAGACTCCGTGATACTCTACGCCAGCGGATACGCCGGATCCACCTTCCTGACCGTACGCGTGGCCGAGGCCTCCACGACGGAGAAGTACGCCGTCACCGAGCGGTTGTCCGTCACCGTTAGCTGTTCGCAGCCGACGGCGCCGACCTCCTCTTCGACCAGCGCGTACTATTGTGTGGGGGATGCCGCCACCGCGCTCTCCGCCACTCCGGCCGCCGGATCCTCCCTGGCATGGTATACCTCAGCCACGGGCGGGTCGGGCAGCCCGACGGCGCCAACGCCGTCGACCATCACGGCTGGCACTTTCAACTACTATGCCGCCTCCAGCATCAACGGTTGCGAGAGCGCCTCCAGGCTGCCCTTCACCATCACCGTGAAACCCGCCCCGAGCGCAACGGTTTCGGGCAACGCAACGGTCTGCCTCAACGCAGCGGCACCCAGCGTCACCTTCACCGGCTCGGGGG
>RGVM01000433.1 GCA_010027295.1 Chitinophagia bacterium | reverse complement strand
GGGTCATGTGATGGCTATCCGTAGCGAGCGCCAATACCTCTGGGAACAGGGCATCCATACCAACCCGGCCCTGCTGGGGGCGGTACTGCTGACCCTGGTGCTGCAGCTGTTGGTGGTCTACACGCCCCAGGGCAACGCACTCTTCCACACCGAGCCGCTAGAACTGCGGGAACTGGCGCTCTGCCTGGCCTTCTCCCTGGTGCCCTTCCATGCCGTGGAATTCGAGAAGTTCTTTCGACGTCGCTTTCTCGGGAAGGGTGGAGCCCCCAGGACGGTGCCTTCGGACCGCGAGCCCAAAATCCCTGACTGACGCGCTTCAGCGCCACCCCTGACGCGCGTCATGAC
Source organism: Chitinophagia bacterium (assembly GCA_010027295.1). Classification (GTDB taxonomy): domain Bacteria; phylum Bacteroidota; class Bacteroidia; order Chitinophagales; family Chitinophagaceae; genus Pollutibacter. Next base: position 2,474 of record RGVM01000433.1, on the reverse strand, counting down.
CACTCCTTTGGCCTCCCGATACATTTGTTTCAAAAGAATGAAATGCACCACAGTCAAGCTTTGACCGAGCTGTCCGCTGAGCATGCGCAATGGATTGTCGGACTCGACTTCTACCGGAAAGAGATCGGCGTCCTCGAGCAGCGACTGCTGGCCATTGCCAGCGGCAGGATGGTCCCCGAGGTGGCTCTAGAGGTCGAGCATTTCCAGAACCAGTTCATCGTCCAACGTAACACTATCGACGAATTGAGTCATGCCATCCAAGAACACGTGACAGGCTTCGGTTATGCCGTATCGCAGGCTGGAGGAATGACAGCCGCCTTTTACGACGAAGGGCATACACATCTCAAGGACGGGTATCAGTCCTTCGAGAAGGTCATGAACAGCCTGCGTCAGGAGTTCAACCGATTCCTGGCCGGAAAGGTCTGACATGCGGGCGGGTGTGCCCTGCTGTAAAAAGGGCTTACTTTCACACCTCGAAACCCGCACGCATGGACCCTGTACGCTGCACGCCCTCCGGCATCGAGGTGAAGACATGCTATCATCGGGAGGACCTTCCCGGGCTTGCGGACGAGCAGCCCGGGAAGTTCCCTTTCTCGCGCGGCGTACAGCCGGACATGTACCGCGGCCGGCTCTGGACCATGCGCCAGTATGCCGGCTTCTCGACGGCCGAGGAGAGCAACCGCCGTTACCACTACCTCCTCTCGCAGGGCGTGATGGGCCTCAGCGTGGCCTTCGACCTGCCCACGCAGATAGGCTACGACAGCGACCATCCGCTGGCGGAGGGAGAGGTCGGGAAGGTGGGCGTCGCCATCGACAGCCTGCGCGACATGGAGCGGCTCTTCGACGGCATCTCCCTCGAGAAAGTGTCCACCTCCATGACCATCAACGCCACTGCCCATATCCTGCTGGCTCTCTACGTAGCGCTGGCCAAACGGCAAGGGGCCAACCTCGGACTCGTCTCCGGCACCATCCAGAACGATATCCTAAAGGAATACGCGGCAAGGGGCACCTACATCTATCCTCCGCGCCCCTCCATGCGCATCATCACAGACATCTTTGAATGGTGTAGCCACGAACTGCCCAAGTGGAACACCATATCCATTTCGGGATACCATATCCGCGAGGCGGGCAGCACGGCCGTGCAGGAACTCGCCTTCACCCTTGCCAACGGCAGGGCATACGTGCAGGCGGCGCTCGACAAGGGCCTAGATATCGACATCCTGGGCCGTCGGCTCTCTTTCTTCTTCAACGCCCATAACAACCTCTTCGAGGAGGTCGCCAAGTTCCGTGCTGCCCGTCGCATGTGGGCCGGCATTATGAGGGACCTCGGCGCCAAAGACCCTCGCGCCATGATGCTCCGCTTCCATACGCAGACAGGCGGCAGCACCCTCACGGCGCAACAGCCCCTAAACAACATCGCAAGGGTCACCATCCAGGGCCTGTCGGCCGTATTGGGCGGGACGCAGTCCCTCCATACCAACGGCTTCGACGAGGCACTCAGCCTGCCCACCGAGGAGGCTGCACGGATCGCACTGCGCACCCAGCAGGTCATCGCCCATGAGAGCGGTGTGGCTGACACCGTCGACCCCCTGGCAGGGTCTTATTATGTGGAATGGCTCACCCTCGAGATGGAAAGGCGCGCGGCGACACTCATGGCAAGGATCGACGCCATGGGCGGCGCCGTGGCAGCGGTCGAACAGGGCTTTGTGCAGGAAGAGATCGCAAGGAGCGCCTACGAGGCCCAGCGCGATGTGGAGAGCGGGCGGAGCATCATCGTCGGTGTCAACCGCTACCGGGTGGAGGATGAGGCTCGAGTGCCGGTCACGCAGATTGATGACTCCATCCGGCAACTGCAGTCGGAACGCCTCCGTCAACTCCGTTCGGAACGCGACAAAGCCCAGGTCCAGTCATGCCTGGCCGACGTCCGCCAGGCGGCCGCCGGTCCCGGCAACCTCATGCCGCCGGTCATAGCAGCAGTCGAGGGCCTCTGTACCCTGGGGGAGATCTCGGATACCCTCCGGGAGGTCTTTGGCGAACACGGGTAAGGGATTACCCTCGTTATCCTGTACGCAGGGCACAAATGGGAAGGTAGGCATTACAGGAGTTTCCTCGCTTCCTTCCGGAGGGCGTCTTGGACGACCGAATGAAGGGAGGCATTGGGATCGGCCTGGATGAGTTCGGCTACGGCCATGGCCAGGTCCCGGCCCGTGGCAGACACCGGCAGGATTCCCAGGAGCCTGTTCAGTGTGAAAATGGTCTGCTCCTTTAGTTTGGCGACCGACTGCCAGGCCAGCTCCGACACATAAATCTGCTGGGAGAAATTGTGTTCCGACTCCATTCTGATCTGCTCCATCAGCGCTGCGGCATATTGTCGCGCATCCATCTCGCCGGCGGGGATACGGGTAACCAACGCCGACAGAGAGATCCGTTCTGCCAGCAGCACCAGTCGCTCGTAGGCCTGCAGTTGCAAGGCC
>RGVM01000432.1 GCA_010027295.1 Chitinophagia bacterium | reverse complement strand
CGCCGACCTGGTCATATCAAGCGAGAGAAAAGACCCCTACCCGGGGCTCCACCGTGTGACATACCGTTCCGCCATCGACGAGATCGAGATATCCCATAACGCCCTGAGCCGCGACGGCTTCGCAGCCGGTGCTGTGTTGGCGGCTGAATTCCTCCACACCCGCAAGGGCGTCCACTCCATGAAGGACGTACTGGGTATCGGAGAGGAAGCCAACCTCCCCGGAACGGCACAGGATCGACGGACAATCGCATAAAACCACGCCTTGCTCAACCGGAAAACACAATACGCACTGCGCGCCCTCGAATTCCTGGCCCAGCGCGAGGGCAAGGGTCCCGTGCTCATATCGGAGATATCAGAGGCAAGGAACATACCGCTGAAATTCCTGGAGAACATCCTGCTGGAGCTTCGGAAAGAGGGTATCCTGACAAGTAAGAAAGGAAAGGGTGGGGGCTACGGATTCCTCATCCCGCCCAGCGAGATACCCATCGCCAGGATCATTCGTATCATGGACGGCCCGATTGCGATGCTGCCCTGCGCGAGCCTCTACTTCTACGAACGCTGCAGCCAGTGTGACGAGAGTGACTGCGGATTGCACGACCTCATGGTGACCGTGAGGGATGCGAACCTGCGCATCCTCGAAGGCACCACGCTCGCAGACCTGGCCTCGGGCAAGACGAAACTGCCCAAACCGCCAGGAAGCGGCAATATTCCCGTACACCCCCCGAAAAGAAACTGAGCGCCCATACCGCATCACGCCTCAACTATCCTGCCTCCATCAGATGGAACCCATACGGTGGAATGATAAGGTGCTCATGGTCGGGGCCGCACGTGAAACGCGTCCCCGTCCAGTGGTCGGTCAGCGTGGAAGGCAGATGCCCATGCTCCCGGAAGGCGTACCAGGTTAACCAAGCCTCATCCCGCCCGAAGTTGAAGATGCCGTACAGCACCCGGCCGTCGTGGGCGCGGACATAGCCGGCCACATGGCGGTTATGCGGTCGCATCCAATGCAGATTCCCATGGTCGGCCACCATGGCAAGCCCCCTTCGAAGGCGGATGAGGCGCGACAGGTCTGAGAAGACCCGATGCTCGACCGAGCCCTCGAAGTGTCTTCGTTCCGAGATCTCCCAGTCTGTTATGGGACGATGCAACCAGCGGTTGTCGTAACTCTTGCCGGGGTCGGAGAGATATGAGTAGTCGTTGATGGTGCCCAGCTCGTCCCCCTGAAAGAGCATCGGCACGCCGCCCAGGAAGAGGCAGTGCGCATGCATAAGCGAGATGCGGCGAAGCGCCGTCTCCACGGCACCCGCCTCGCCCGTAGCCAGTGCCGCCTCCAGTCCGCAGAGGGAGGCGAGGGATCCGCTGATGCGGGCGTCGCCCGTGCGTGGATTTACCGAGAACAAGGCACCTCGTGCCGGAGAGCCGGGGAAGGTTCCCGAATAATACTCCTTGAGGAAGCTGCGGTGAGCGTAGGGGTCGTATCCGGCTTCGCGGATCATATGGTCGTCGTAGCCGAGCCCTATGTCGTCATGGCAGCGGACATAGTTGATCCATGTAGTGCCAAAGGGCTTCCGCAAGATCTCGGACTGGGCGGCGAGCATGACGCGCGTATCGGCAGTCGCCAGAGCATCCCACTGAAGGGCCATGTGCGTGGCGTTGTAGGCGATGTCGCATTCCCGTGCGGTAAACGCCCCCGTACCGAAGTATTCCATGATGTCGCGCGGAGCCACGATGGCCTCCCCAAGAATGGCCATGCCGGGCGCGGATGTGGCGACACAGAGCCTCAGCAGACGCAGAAGCGCATGCGCCTGGGGTAGGTTCTGACAGCTCGTTCCCGGTTCCTTCCAGATGAAGGCGGGAGCGTCGATGCGCAGAATGTCGACGCCGAGGTTGGCGTAGAAAAGCACGTTCTCGAGCATAGAGACGAAGACGTCCGGATTGCGATAGTTCAGGTCCCACTGGTAGCTGTGGAAGACCGTCATCACCCAGCGGCCGCATTCGGGCAGCCAGGTGAAGTTGCCGGGCGAACTTTCGGGGAAGACCTCAGGCATCGAGGCCTCGTAGGCATCGGGCAGGCTCCTGTCGGGGAACATGTGGTAGAAGGCCTGGCATCGCTCGTCCCCCGCACGAGCCCTGCGTGCCCATTCATGGTGGTGCGACGTGTGGTTGAGGACGATGTCGAGCATCAGGTACATGCCTCTGTCCTGCATGTCCGACTGCAGGGACTGCAGGTCCGCGAGCGTGCCGAAACGGGGGTCGACCCTGCGGAAGTCGGAGACAGCGTAGCCTCCGTCGCTTTCGCCTTCCGGGCTCTCAAAAACGGGCATGAGGTGCAGGAGGTTCACGCCGAGCTCGGAAAAGTAGTCGAGCCGACCGGGCAGGGCCGAGAGGCTGCCGCAGAAGCGGTCCACGTAGAGGCTCATGCCGGCGATGTCCTGGGATAGGAACCAATGCCCCCGGTCGAGTTTGGCCTCGTCGCGCGCGACCAGGCGGGCCGGCCTTTCGAGATGCGCCCTTACGAGTGCCTCTTCCAGGCGCTGGAAGGCGGCGGCGTGGGCGGGATGGCCTGCATATAGGCCGTCGAAGAGTTGACGTATGTCGGCGGCATGCGACTGTAGCCGCATCCGGAAAGAGGATGCCGGTGCCATGTCCGCAAGAAGGCCCGGCTTGTCGAATGGTTCGGTCATGGTTTTTAAAAACGTAACGGGGTACTGAATTAGTCGAAGATGTGTTCGTTAAGGTGTCGGAAGGCCTCCATGGCGCCCATATACTCGCAGGTCCGGGCGCCGGCCCGGTTGGCGAGTGAAACGAGTACTCGCCATT
>RGVM01000431.1 GCA_010027295.1 Chitinophagia bacterium | reverse complement strand
TGGTGAGCTGGCGGGGCTAAAAGCTATCCACGTGGCACCGTCTCGGGTGCCACGCGGACCGCTCTTTCGGTGTCAGGTGAAACCTATTTTGAACCTGCATGACCGTTTGAATATTATCCCGTCCTTTGACGGCTCCATACCGCGGAAAATCCCCTCGCATTGCGTCTTTCCCCCTTGGTCTCCCCTCCTGCGGCGGGCTAGCTTCGCCCCATGATGGAGACCCACGACCCCATGCGCGACAACATCTTCAAGGTCATCTTCCAGAACCATCCCGACTCCCTGAGGCACCTGCTCAACAGCTTCCTGCCCCTCCCGCATCCCATCGACTCGATCGTGTTCCTGTCTAACGAACTCCACGACTTCTTCGCAGACGGACGGGTCGGCATCGTCGACGTCCGCTGCCGGGACACGCAAGGGCGCACCTTCATCGTGGAGATGCAGATTCGTAAGACACCCCTCCTCCTGCAACGCCTCATCTGGAACGCCGCGCGCATCCTCGCCCGGCAGCCCGTCAAGGGTGGTCCCTTCAAGGCCCTCCAGCCCGTCTACACCCTATGCCTCCTCGAACAGACGCTCGTTACTAATTCCGACGACTGGATACACCATTACGCGCTCCGCTCCGATGGCACAGATGCCCCAACAGAGAATGTCCTCCATATAACCATCGTCGAGTTGAGGAAATGGAGGAATTCGGGTACCTTCGAAAAGACCGATCCAAGGCATGGCTGGATGTGTTATTTCACCAAACCCGAGACCATGAGAGAGCTGTACACACCCGAGGAACAGCAGAAGCTCCAGGAGATGTTCGATGTCGTCAATGCATGGGACCTCACGCGGTATAGCGAAGAGGAGCTTTCGAGGATGGAGAGGAAGGTCGATTACATGCTCACCTCGCAGACCATTCACGAGATCTCCCTGGAGGAAGGCAGGCAGTTGGGCTTGCAGGAAGGCAAAGAGCTGGGACTGCAGGAAGGAAAGGAGCAGGCTGTCAATGAAATGCTCTGGCTGCTCGCCCATATCCAGTCAAATCCCGGTATCAGCGATGCCGAACTGCAGCGCATCTCAGGTCTGTCGGCCGAGGCCCTGCAGGCCTTGCGGACAATGGCGCAAAAGCCCCGTTCCGAAGGATGAGAGCCCAAACCCGGTTATTCGGGAGAACTGGAGGGTAAATCCTTGACAAAGGTCAGAAGCGTGCCGTGTGATACCTGTGCGGATGGGCTGAACGAAGGCCCCTGACAGACTCGGATCACCCGGGATCGATCGATATCCCACTCAGCCCGGCCGCAAGATTTCCTCGATCTGTTCGTTGCTCAACTGGCCTATCCACTGCTCACCACTGCCGATGTTTCATCGGAGAAACATCGGCAGGACGAACTGGATGCACAGGTTCGGGACATGCCCATGTCAGGCGCTGCATGTAGGTGCCATGGCTCGCAGGGCTGATAGGCTTCTCTGTGCCATGAGCCTCTGGCGTAGAGGCACTACTCACAGACTCTCACGGAGAAAGATCCGAAGGCGGCGGAGAAAAGGCAGCCTTCAAGCTCACAGACGTTGCTCTCCGGCTGTGATGGTTGACACGCGGAATCCTCTTGCTATGCCACGCAACCATTGACGTACATTATGAAAGCCGTTGAACTGATCATGTACGTGGATGCACAAAAGCAGAGTATTCACTCGGAAATGGGTCCCGGTATCATCGAAGTAGAGATTTACTTACATGCAAGCAACCCCACTCCACTGTCAACGGAGTCACATTTAGGTAACCCCTAAATCGGTATCTTCGGAGACGGCCCGTCGCGACCCGACCGGCCACAGCCGCCCACACAGACAGCAGCCTCCCAACGGCCATGACACCCAACGATTTGAAAACCGCCAACGTCGCCGAACTGCGCATGGGACGCGGCACGGCGCGCCGCCTCGGCGACGACCTCGGCCGCTACGTCGTCACCACCATGCCCCTGCCATGGGAGCGCGTCGGTCACCTCCTCGGGAAGCCGCCACTGCAGGTCATCCCCGTCGAGACCATGGAAGAGGAATGGCTCGAAGATCGCCTCCGCGAACTTCCACCCTGCGACACCATCCTCGGCATCGGAGGAGGCCAGGCCGTCGACGCCGCCAAATTCCTCGCATGGCGCAAGGGCCTCCGCCTCGTCAGCCTCCCCACCATCCTCAGCGTCGACGCCTTCGTCACCCCGGCCGCCGGCATCCGCCGCAACCATAAGGTGGTGTACGTGGGATCCACCATGCCGGACCCCCTCGTGATCGACTTCGACATCCTCCGCACCGCACCCCCCGACCTCAACATCGCCGGCATCGGCGACCTCCTCTCCATCCACACCGCCTGCTTCGACTGGGAACTGGCCCACCGGTCCGGCAAGTCCGAATACCCCTTCTCGCCCGAGGACGTCGCCAACGCCCGCCATATCGTCGACACCCTCGCCACCCGACTCACCGACATCCGCCGCCAGACGGATGCCGGACTCGCCGCCATCGTCGAGCAATACCTAGCCATGAACGCGATATGCCTCTCCGCCGGCCACTACCGCGTCGAAGAGGGCTCCGAACACTACCTCTTCTACGAACTCGAGGAACGGCTCCGCAAACCCTTCGTCCATGGCCATATCATCGGCCTGGGCATCCTCCTCATGAGCCGCCTCCAGCAGAACCGACCGGACGACATCCGACGGCTGATGGACGAGGCCGGCCTCCGCTACCAGCCGCGCGACATGGACATACGTCAACAAGACCTCCTCGACTCCCTACTGAACCTCAAGGCCTACCGCGACACCCGGCCCGACCTCTGGCATACCGTGATCGACGAGACACCCATCACG
>RGVM01000044.1 GCA_010027295.1 Chitinophagia bacterium | reverse complement strand
CTGTTCTGGAAGCCCTTGTCCTGGACCATCATCTGGGGCCTCATGTTCGCATTCTTCATGACGCTGCTCATGGTGCCGGGCATGTATCTGATGGCCGAGCGGCTGAAGCGGCCTATGTCCGCCTTCTTCGGAGGCAGGTGGATCTCGATCTTCGGCCTGCTGGGGCCGCTGTTCTTCATCTTCACCGCCGTAGTGTACATCGTACGACGCTTGCAAGGCAGGCCCGTATGGGACGGCACCCTCAAGACGAGAAACAGCTGATCTTTTCCATCCGTCTTTTCAACCCGAGGCCCTTGCGATGAATTGCAGGGGCCTCTCACTTTTTTGAAGATGCCCCAAACGTCTTATCCCCCAAATCGATACGTGTCAGCATGCTCGTCAGAGAGTGAAAATGAAAGGACCGGCACTTGAAGTGCCGGTCCGTTTCTCAAACCATCCGTGTTTGTATCGTGAGTCCTTGGAGGACCTATTATCTGTTTCGTTTCGTCCCCGGGATAACCCGCTTTCGATGACGTAAAAGTAGCGGGGGTTTTACGTTTTTCGAAATCGCTTGTCGACGCATGGATCCCTTTCATCGAAAGGCGGTTCCAATCTCGTGTTTTTACGATGCCATGTGGCGGGGTAATCAACAGGTATCTGGAAACCATCTTCCAGACTGCGTTTCAGAAGGATGGATAAAATAGAAAAGGACCGGTCACCATGGGTGCCGGTCCGGTTCTCAAACCATCCGTGTTTGTATCTTTTGCCCTGCGGGCTTTTTGACTCTCGTGTATTGTCTTCGGAGTTACCCCCTTTCGACGACGTAAAATTAACAGGACATTTACGATTTCGGAAACCGCACATCGAATCCCTGGGGCCATTCATCGAAATCGGTCGATGTCGGCCGATCCCGATGCATGACGGGTTCAGCGGCGGCTGGACATCTTGGCCAGCAGCCTCAGGATCTCAATGTACAGCCATACGATGGTCACGAGGAGGCCGAAGGCACAGTACCATTCCATATGCCTGGGGGCGCCCAGGGCCACGCCCTGCTCGACCCTGTCGAAGTCGAGTATCAGGTTCAGGGCCGCGATGCACACGACGAACAGGGAGAACAGGATGCCCCAAACGGACCCCTCGTGGATGAAGGGGATGCGTATCCCGAAGAAGCCGAGGACAAATGCGATGAGGTAGAAAAAGGCGATGCCCATGGTCGCGGACAGGAGGATGGTACGGAACCTTTCGGTCGCCTGGATGACCTTTAAGGAATAGAGCAGGTACATGCCGATGACGGTGCCGAAGGTGAGAAGGACGGCCTGTGTCACGATGCCGTCATAGGCGTGCTCCATGACGGCAGAGAGGGCGCCCAGTAGCAGTCCCTCGAAGAGTGCGTAGGCAGGTGCCAGGTAAGGTGCCCAGGTCTGCTTGAAGGCGATGACGAGTGCGATGACCAGGCCGCCGATGGCACCGGCAATCATGTAGCCTCCGGGTTCCTGGCCTCCGAAGTAGGCCTTCCATGTGTAGAAGGCGGTGCCTATGAGCATGAACAAGAGGAAGCCGAACTTATTCAGGGTGCCGCGGAAGGTCATGGTGTCACCGCTTCCTGTGATGGATTTCTGCAACGCCTTTTCTGTGAGGGCGGGGTTTCCGGAGTCGAAGAGTGCCATATCGTTATTGTTTTAGGTGTCTTGGTAGGGCTTGTTCCACCCTGGCCGGGGTGGGGTATTATGATGAAATTAGGGAAAATATGTCTTCCTCCATTCCTTCCAGGATGGCCACAATTTGTAGGACACGTGATAAAATCGTAACATGCAGTCCCAAAAAAAGTAACGCTACAAGCACCCCAATCCGTTCATCAATGGCCAGGAAGGAAGAGATACTCCAGGACGTAGTCATCAAGTTTGCCGGCGACTCCGGCGACGGCATGCAGCTCACCGGCAGCCAGTTCACGAATAACACGGCCCTCTTGGGCATCGATCTGGCGACATTTCCCGACTTCCCCGCCGAGATACGGGCGCCGCAAGGCACTCTTCCCGGTGTCAGCGGCTACCAGCTGCGCTTTTCCAGTCAGCCCGTGTTCACGCCGGGCGATGAGTGCGACGTGCTCGTGGCCATGAACGCGGCCGCGCTGAAGACGAACCTGAAGTCGCTCAAGAGGGGCGGGCGTATCATTGCCAATACCGACGGCTTCGACGCCAAGAACCTCCGCCTCGCGAACTATCCGGATGGAGTCAATCCCCTCGATGACGACAGCCTGGCCGGCTTCGAGCTCATCCGCATGGATGTCACCAAGATGACCCGGGAGGCGCTGAAGGAGTTCACCATGGGCACCAAGGAGAAGGACCGCGCGAAAAACATGTTCGTGCTGGGCTTCCTCTATTGGATGTACAATCGCGACATGGAGAGCACGCTTTCCTTCCTGCGCGAGAAGTTCGGCCGCAAGGACGAGATCCTGAACAGCAACATCAAAGCCCTGCAGGCGGGTTATAACTTCGGCGACACAACCGAGACCTTCACCACCCGCTACAAGGTCGAGCGTGCCCGGATGGAGCCTGGCACCTACCGCTCAATTATGGGCAACCAGGCGCTCTCCTATGGCCTGATCGCAGCCTCCCAGAAGAGCGGCCTGCCCCTCTTTCTTGGCTCCTATCCAATCACACCTGCCTCCGACATCCTGCACGACCTCAGCAAGTACAAGGCCTTCGGCGTCAAGACCTTCCAGGCGGAGGACGAGATCGCCGGCATCACCTCGGCCATCGGCGCGAGTTATGGCGGAGCACTGGCAGTGACCACGACATCGGGTCCGGGCGTCGCCCTCAAGGGCGAAGCGATGGGACTGGCCGTCATGCAGGAGATCCCCCTGATCGTCTGTAACATACAGCGGGGCGGACCTTCCACGGGCCTGCCCACCAAGACCGAGCAGAGCGACCTCATGCAGGCCTACTGGGGCCGCAACGGCGAATGCCCCATGCCGATCATCGCCGCGTCCACCCCGAGCGACTGTTTCGAAGTGGCCTACGAGTCGGCCCGCATCGCCGTACAGCACATGACTCCGGTCATGCTGCTGAGCGACGGCTATATCGCCAACGGTGCCGAGCCCTGGAAATTCCCCAAGTCGGAGGACCTCGCCCCCATCCAGGTCAGCTTCAAGAAATCGCTCGACGAAGGGGAGACACGCTTCATGCCCTACCAGCGCGACGAGAAGCTCGTCAGGCCCTGGGCCATCCCCGGCACGCCCGGCCTCGAACACCGCGTCGGAGGCCTCGAGAAGCAGGATGTCACAGGCAACGTCAGCTATGACAACGACAACCACGAGCACATGGTGAAGACGCGCGAGGCCAAGGTAGAGCGCATCGCCGACTACATTCCCCTTCAGCGTATCGACAGCGGCGCCGACTCGGGGAAGATCCTGGTGCTGGGCTGGGGCTCCACCTACGGGGCCATCAAGAGCGCCTGCGCCGAACTGCTGCGCGAGGGACGCTCCGTCTCGCACGTGCATGTCCGCTATGTGCGCCCTTTCCCCCGCAACCTCGGCGAGATCATCGGCCGCTTCGAGAAGGTCATCGTGCCCGAGATCAACAACGGCCAACTCGTACGCATCCTGCGCGACAGATTCCTGGTGGACGCCATCCCCTACAACAAGATCAAGGGCGTACCCATCACCAAGACGGAGCTGGTCGCCGAAATCCGACGCCATCTCTGATTGTCAAACCAAGGACAAGGCCCCATCCCTAGCGCCGGACAGCGCGGGGGACGGGGCCTTCATATTTTGCAGGTGCCCGCTGTTCACCAGCGCAGCAGTGCGCTGGCCCATGTGAAGCCGGAGCCGAAGGCGGCGAGGCACACAAGGTTGCCCTCCTTCACCTTCCCGAGCCGCACGGCCTCGCAGAGGGCGATGGGTACGGAGGCGGCTGTCGTGTTGCCGTAGGACTGGATGTTGTTGTGCACCTGGTCGTCGCGAAGGCCGAGCCGCTGCTGGACGAATTGCGAGATGCGAAGGTTCGCCTGATGGGGTATGAGCATGTCTAGGTCGGAGGCTTGCAGGCCATTGGCATGGAGCGCTTCCAGGATGACCTCGGGGAACTTGACGACGGCCTTCTTGAAGACGGCGGGACCGTCCATGAAGGGGTATATCTGGCCCTGGTCGATCATGGCGTGGCTGAAGAACATCTGTCCGATATCGGCCTCGTCGAAAGCCGCATAGGCCTCCTCCTTCCAGTGGTTGGCATGGGTGCCCGGGTTGTACATGGCGAGGATCTCGGCGCTTTCACCGTCGCTGTGCAGATGCGTGCTGAGGATGCCTCGTCCCGGCTCCTCGGTGGGCTGCAGCACGACGGCACCGGCCCCGTCGCCGAAGATGACGCTCACGTTGCGGCCGCGGGTCGTGAAGTCCAGCCCGAAGGAGTGTTTCTCGCTCCCCACGACGAGTATGTTGCGGTACATGCCGCTCCGGATGAACTGGTCGGCGACACTCAAGGCGTAGACGAAGCCGCTGCATTGGTTGCGGACGTCCAGCGCCCCGATCTCGCGCATCTTCATGGCCCGCTGCAGCAGTACGCCGCAGCCGGGGAAGTAGTAGTCCGGACTGAGGGTCGCAAATACGATGAAGTCGATCTCCTGCGGGGTGGTGCCCGCCATGTCCATCGCCTGGCGGGCGGCCTCCACGGCCATCGTGGTGGTGGTCTCCTCCGTACGGTGGGCGTATCTCCTCTCCCGGATGCCAGTGCGTTCCTGAATCCACTCGTCGCTCGTCTCCATCCACTGCGTCAGGTCCTGATTAGTGACGACGTTCTCCGGGACGTACATCCCTATGCCTGCGATTCTCGATCTGGGCATTTCTCTCGGTTTGGGATGGGCAAATTAGGCAAAATTGACACGGCCTGTGAAAAGTGCAAGGCCCTGCCTGATCCTTACCGATGCGCCCCCGGTTTTGAGAACTGTACCTGGTTTTGAGAACCTGCCGGGGTTTTGAGAACTCCCCCATGTCCTGAGAACTCCCCCGAGTTTTGAGAACTGTACCTGGTTTTGAGAAGTACCGGGGGCTCTGAGAAGTTACCGGGGTTTTGAGAAGCTGGGTTTTAAAGGCGTTGCGCCGGGTTCAGCGGATGCGGATGGCGCAGCCGGTGAGTGTGCGGACGGGGGATTCGGGACCATACCATTCCACCACGGCGGTCAGCGGGAAGCTGCGACCCGACATGTTGTCCGTGCAGGGTTGTTTCGAAAGAGTGAGTCGCAGATGGATGCCATCCTGCCGAAGCTCATAACGGGTCATCCGGCCGCTTCGGGTCTTGCGGAAGGATGCCCAGGATGTCCTCAGGGAATCACCCTCCAGCGGGAGCAAGCGCAGTTCGCCCTGCTCGTCGATGTCCAGATACCATTCGGGCTCGTGTCCCACGGCGAAGACATCCACACCCGTTCGGCGTTTTGCTTCGAGGAAGGCCGTGGCGTGTCCCTCGGCCGCCGTCGGTGCCTGAGGCGCCGGCGTCCGGCAGGCGGCGAGCAGCAGCATAGCCAGGATGCGGAAGGACATGGTCACGTATCTCGATGAAGGTACGCCCGACTTGGCGTACTTTCGAAGCCTATATGCATGACTTCCTCAGGACACTCCTCACCGGAGGCGTCGTGTTAGTGGCCGCCATCGCCCTGAACCTCGCTGTGCAGGGCCTGCGCATCATGGGTTGGTACGAGTTCCTCACCGCCCTCTCCGGACAGGGGGCGTCCGTCTTCAGCCGCATGCGCTGGATAGACCCTGTCTGGCTGTTCCTGCTCTATCCGCTGCTGCTGGGTTTCTCTGCGCGTGCCGGTATCTGGCTGGCGGAACGATGGATCGGATGAACCGGGAAAACATGACTCAGGACAACCCACGGCCGCGGATCGTCTTCGAGACCCACGAGACCGACGACATCCTCTTCGTCGAGTCGCTCTGCTGGCGTATGCTTGCAGAGGCTGTGACCGACCGCAGAAGTCCCATGCACACCGTCGTCGTCGGCACGGCCGCCGGCGGCATCGCGCACCTCCGCACTGTCATCATCCGCCGGGTCGACACGGATGTCAGGAAGGCGTATTTCCATACCGACATCCGGAGCGGAAAGATTGCAGAGATCCGGGCGTCGGGACACCTGAGCTGGCTCGCCTACGACGCCGCCCGCCGTTCGCAGCTCCGGTTCGGCGGACCGACGGTCCTCCATCACCGCGACGAGCTCTGCCGGCTCCACTGGCAGGATACCAAGCGCTTCAGCCGCCGTTGCTATCTGCTCCCCGAAGGTCCCGGTCTTCCCCTGGCGCATCCCGATGAGCCGTTCGACGAGCGCCTGTCAGGCTTCTCCTACACGTCCGAGGAGAGCGAGGCAGGCTTCGACCATTTCGTGGTCGTAGAGACGGATGTCGACGAGCTGGAATGGTACTACACCCACAATCGGGGCAACCGCAGGGCCCGCTTCCGCTACGCGTCCGGCGGGCTCCTGCGGTCGGACTGGCTCACGCCCTGACAGCGGCCCATCGGGCCGAGGTACCGCCGTCCCTCATTTCAGGTATTTCCCGAACCACTCGAGGTGCTTGTGGTGACGGTGCACGATGTAGCTGGGCACCCTCACGCCATGGTGCTGGTTGGGATAGATGACGAGCTCGGTGGGGATGCCTGTCGAACGGAAGGCCTGGTACATCTGCTCCGCCCCTATCACGGGCACGTTGAAGTCGTCCTCGCTGGCCATGAAGAGGGTCGGAGTGGTAATGCGCTCCACCTGGAAGAAGGGATAGGAGAGGTCGAGCCATTTCTTCGGGTTCTTCCAAGGCTTTCCGAGTTCCTCCTCGTACTGGCGGATGTATTGGTCCGAGCCGTACATCGACAGCTGCAGGGAGCTTCCGGCCCCGCTGACGGCGGCCTTGAAGCGCCTGTCGGTGGCGATGCTGTAGTTGGTAAGGATGCCCCCGTAGCTCCATCCCGAGATGCCCACCCTTGCGGGGTCTGCCACGCCGGTACGGACCAGGTGATCGACCACGGCGAGGATGTCCTTCACCTCCTTGTTGCCCCAGTCGGCGTATATGGACCGGGTATATGCAAGTCCCCTGCCGCTGCTGCCGCGGTAGTTGACAGCGGCGACGGCATAGCCCGCCCCGGAGAGCACCTGACGGGTCATGTCGAACGAGAACTCGTCCTGTGCGACGGGGCCACCGTGGATGTACAGCACCAGCGGCAGGTTGCGTGCGCTGCTATCGGGCAGATATAGGATGCCGTTGACGGTGTTCTTGTCTATCGACGTGCAGCTGAAGCCGCTGACATGTGAGAGTCTGAGCGGGGCGAGGAAGTCGCGGCTGGCGTGCGTAAGCCTGCGGAAGCGGCCGTTCTCTCCGATATGGATCTCATTGGGGGTCTGCGGGTCGCTGAAGAGGACCGCCATCCGTCCGTCCTTCCCGATCTCCAGCGAGCCGTAGGAACCCCGGGCGTCCGTCACCCATTCATGCGTGCCCTTCGTCACATCGAAGCGGAGGATATTGCGCCGCCTGTCGTCTTCGATGGTGGAGTATATGTATTTGCCATCGGGCGACCAGGCCGCGTTGGAGACGGACCTGTCGAGTGCCTCGGAGAGGCAGCGTGCGTTGCCGGATGCGAGGTCGTACACCCAGAGGCGGGCGTGTTCGTACATGTTGAACCCGCTCTCGGTGGTCGACTGGGTATAGGAGAGGAGCTTGCCGTCGGGGCTGAAGCGCGGCAAGCCGTTCTCGCCCGCATAGGTCGTGATTTGCCTGCGGGTGCCGGATGCGATGTCGAGGAGGAAGACGTCTGTGTTCTCGTTGAGGTCGGGGTCGGCCGTGATGTTGCTGACGAAGGCGACAAGCCTGCCATCGGGACTGATGACGGCACCCGTCTCGTTGTGGCTGCCGCGGGTCAGCGTGTCCAGTTTCTTAGCGGCCACGTCGAAGATGTACAGGTGGGTCTTGCGTTCGTCCAGGTATCCATCCGAGTCGTTCTTGAACGCGTGGCGATGGATCTCGTAGGGCTTCCTGACTTTCGACTTGGCCGTATCGGCCGTGGAGGGGTCGCGTATCTCGAGCAGGATGCGTTTCCCGTCCGGGAACCATCTGTAGGCGCTGATCTCCCCTTTGACGGAGGTGAGTTGCACCGGCTCGCCTCCCTTGCGGTTCATGAGGAAAATCTGAGAAGTGCCGTCCTCTCCCCTGCCTTTCGACAGGAAGGAGATGTAGCGGTCGTCGGGGCTCCAGGAGGGCTGTCCCGTGCCCTTGGTCTGTTCCGTGAGTTGGATCGTCTCCGCCCCGTCGGTGCTCGTCATGTAGAGGCGGCTCTCATACCCGTCCTTGGCAGAGTCGACCTTCGACTGCGTATAGAGGACCCATTGCCCGTCGGGTGAGAGGCGAGGTGCGGAAACCGTCTGCATCCGGTAGGTGTCTTCCGGCCGGATGGGTCGGCGAGGGGACTCCTGCGCGAAGAGTGCCGCTGTCAGCAGCAGCATCGGGATCAGGGACAGGGAAGGCTTCATGTGTCTGTGGAGTTTGGGGGCTGAAAGTACGGAATCGGGCCCATCCGCCTGGGGGCGGATGCCTGTCGAGGTGCAATGGCTATATTCGGGTATGCTTCTCCGTCTTCCCTCCCTCCGTCGATGGATCGCCCTTGGCTGGCTTTTCATGGCCACGATCGATGTGCCGTGTGCCCAGACAGGGCCTCGCAACGTGTTGATCCTTTATAGCGACGACCACAGCCACCACGCCCTCGGTGCGGCGGGCAATAAGGAGGTGATGACGCCGAACCTCGACCGGCTGGCCTCCCGGGGGATGCTGTTCACGCAGGCGCATGTGATGGGAGGCCACCAGGGGGCCGTGTGCGTCCCTAGCCGTGCGATGCTCCTGACGGGCCGCTATGTGAACCGGATGCCCGGTGACGGGTCCACCATCCCCGCCTCCTTCCGAAGCCTTCCCGAAGTGCTGCGCGAAAAAGGCTACACGACCTATCACACCGGCAAGTGGCATAGCGACAAAGACTCCCACCACCGCATGTTCAGCGCCGCCGGCGACGTCTTCTTCGGCGGCATGCATTTCCCCCGCGACGGCGGGCAGGAGCATCCTACCGTCTATGCCTTCGACCCTGCCGGGGTTTGGCCGGAGACCCTGCGACGTCGTGCCGACACTTTCAGCTCTACACTCTACGCCGACAATGCCATCCGCTTTCTCTCTACACCCGAGGCAAAAGAGCGCCCCTTCCTCTGCTATGTCGCCTTCACTTCACCGCACGACCCCCGCACGCCTCCGGCCCGCTGGGCCGCGCGCTACGACCCCTCCCGAATCCCGCTGCCGGGCAACTTCCTGCCCCGACATCCCTTCGACAACGGGGACCTGAACACCCGCGACGAGCAGCTCCTCCCGCGCCCGCTGGATGCGGACACGTTGCGGAAGGATATCGCGGCCTACTATGCCATGATCAGCGAGATGGACGAACAGGTCGGACGCATCCTGGACGTCCTTCGTTCCAACGGACTCGACAGGAACACCCTGGTCGTCTTCGCCGGTGACAACGGACTGGCGATGGGCCGCCACGGGCTGCTCGGTAAGCAGAACCTCTACGAACACAGCATCCGCGTGCCCATGATCATGGCAGGACCCGGCATACCCCGGGGAGGCCGTTACGACGGCTTCGTGTATCTGAGCGACATCGCCCCGACCCTACTCGATCTCCTCGGTATGCCGAGGCCCGAAAGTTTCGAAGCCCTCAGCCATGCATCCGTCCTCCGCCATCCCGACAAACGGATTCGCGACCGCATCTACAACGTCTACGGGAACTGGAGCCGCAGCATCAAGACGGCCGACGGGATGAAGCTCATCCTCTACAATGTCGACGGCCAGCAGCGGGAGCAGTTGTTCGATCTGGCGGCGGACCCGCTCGAGACGAGGGATCTCTCGGCGGACCTGTCCTACCGGGAACGGAAGGCGCAGCTCCGGGAGTTGCTGCGACAGGAGATGCGTGACAAGCACGACGACCTCGACATCGATTCGGCCGACTGGGGACGCGCCGCCGCCCGGCGCAAAGGCCGCGGCAGCTGACGCCATCCCTGCATCTCCCCGCAAACCGTCCGCGACTTTCAGACGCTTGCAAGCACGCTTTGCCGAACCCCAACGACAAACCCACGACATGAGAAGGATCCTCACCGCCCTGTTCTCCATGCCCTGCCTCTTCGCTGCGCATGCGCAGTCGGGCTACGACATCATCCCCGCACCGATGAGCCTCGTGCCTGCCAAGGGCGCCTACGCCGTCCGTCCCGGCGAGCGCATCCACGTCTCCGACGCGGCTTTCGCCCCCGTGGCAGAGATGCTCGCGGGCAAGTTGACAGCCGCCACCGGCACGGCATCGACGGTGGCCACCGGCAGTTCCGCCTCGGGCATCGTCTTCCGCCGCAATCCCGCCCTCGCCGAGGAAGCCTATCAGCTCGAGGTAGGCCCACGGCGGATCGACGTGCAGGCCTCCGGCGGCAAGGGCGCCTTCTATGCATTACAGACGCTCCTG
>RGVM01000430.1 GCA_010027295.1 Chitinophagia bacterium | reverse complement strand
GCTGAGCCTCAAGCAGCTTGCCCTGCGAAACCAGCACATTCAGGCGGGCCCTGAGCTCCTCCTTGATCAGCTGCACCGCCTGGGTAAGCGTTGGCCTGGGCGTCACGTAATGCGAGTTCGCATAGACTTTCACCCGGCCCAGACGCTGGGTGGATTTTCCCGTCAACGGATCGAACTCGCTGATGGTCTCGACGTCCTCGCCGAAGAACGAAATCCGCCAGGCCCGATCCTCCTGGTGCGTCGGCCAGAGATCGAGCACATCGCCCTTCACCCTGAAGGTCCCTCGCCCGAACGCCTGATCGTTGCGCTTGTACTGAAGCGCGGTGAGATCAGCGGCGACCTCACGCGGACTGCGGACGTCCCCTTCCTTCAGTTCGAAGGTCATAGCCGAATACGTCTCGACAGACCCGATGCCGTATATGCAGGACACTGACGCGACAATGATGACGTCGTCGCGTTCGAGAATGGCGCGTGTCGCCGAATGACGCATCCGGTCGATCGCCTCGTTTATGGAGCTTTCCTTCTCGATATAGGTATCCGTCCTGGGAACATACGCCTCGGGCATGTAGTAGTCGTAGTAGGACACGAAGTACTCGACGGCGTTATCGGGAAAGAAGCTCTTGAACTCGCCATAGAGCTGGGCGGCGAGAGTCTTGTTGTGAGCTAGGATCAGGGCGGGACGCTGAACGGCTTCGATCACCTTCGCCATGGTGAAGGTCTTTCCCGACCCTGTGACGCCCAGAAGAACCTGGTCCATGTCGGCGGCCTCGATCCCGGAAACGAGATCGTTGATCGCTCCGGGCTGATCGCCGGCCGGCTCATAGTCGGATGCGACCCGGAAGGAACGCCCGCCGTCAAACTTCGTCCAGCTCCGCTCAGGGCGATGGGGAACCCACACCGCCGGGGCCTCCGCCGACAGCGCCGCTGGCGCTGAGGAGTTTCCGGACCCGCGAGAGGAGGAGGAACGAGGCATCAGGGACCTATGCAATCAAGGCGGGCTCGCCGCTAGTGCGCCGTGCATCTTTTTTGGGGACTGTGGGCATACCCCGCAGAGCCGCAAGCTTGCCGGACGGGAGCCTCAGCCTCGCCACAATCAGCACTAGTCTGTTAGGCTTGCACGTCGACTGCGGGGCGCCCCTCGCTCGACCGGAGAACGATGACGCACCATGAATTTCCACAGACGACTTCTGACCATCGCCCCTGCCCTGCTCGCACTCTCGGCCTCCCCGCTGATGGCGCAGGAAACGCCTGTCTGGTCATCATCCCTGCGCTGGGCGGATGGATCAAAGCTGGAATGGACAGCCAGCGACGCCCCGGGGTGTTTTGGATCGACAGTTCAGCTCCGTTTCTTCAACGGATCGACCAGTTCGGGTCTCTCTCAGGTGAGGAAGCCGACCTTCACCTGCCGGGCTGGAGGGGATTTCGTCAGTCCTGACAGAAGCTTCGGCCTTGTCGCCGCCGGCGGCGCCGCGGGGTCGTCTCCTCTGTCCTGCGTTTGCGCTGAAAAAGGCGGCGTTCTCGACCTGAAGGATTACGAACTCAGCTTCACCCGGGAGGGACCGGGTGAAGAAACGCTGGCGAACGGATGCGTTTACAAGGGCTCTTTTTCCGGCGGCCGGAGAAATGGTCGTGGGGTTTACACCTGCACGAGCGGTCAAAGGCTTGAAGGTTTGTTTCGAAACGGCCTGCTCGAGGGGCCGGGCGCCGAGACGCTTCCGTCAGGTCAGACATATACAGGAGAATTTGAGGGCGGAATCCGCAATGGACAGGGACGGCTCGTCTATGTCGATGGCTCCATCTATGAGGGGCGGTTCCGGAAGGGCCTCAGGGACGGTTCAGGGACCCTGCGCTATCGGGATGGCGCCGAGTATGTAGGAGAGTGGCGCTCCGATATGCGAGCGGGCCGCGGAACCTACATATCCGCCGACAAATCCTGGACCTTTGACGGTGAATGGGCCGCAGACCTTCGATCGGGACCAGGCAAACTCACTTACGCCAACGGGTCGTACGTCTACGAAGGACCCTTCCGCAACGATCTTCGGGAGGGTGAAGGCGAAGCGCGTTTCGCCGATGGACGCTCCTTCCGGGGGAAGTACGCAGCCGGAGAGCAGGTCGGATCCGGCGTGATGACCTTTCCTGACGGCAGAACCATCACGGGAGAGTTCCGCGATCACAGACCCGATGGCCGGGCCGTGGATGTGACAGCCGAAGCGACATACGACGGCGTGTGGAAGGCCGGCGTACTGGACGGCCCGGCGACCGTCGTGTCCGCCGATGGTCGGAGGTTCGAAGGCCAGTTCGTGCGCGGTCTTCGCGAGGGACCCGGGGTTGAAACCTTTCCAGACGGGTCAAGACTTGAATGCCGCTATGTGGCCGACATGGCTCAGAAGCCGTGCAACAAGGTCCTTCCAAACGGCCGTCGCATCGAGTTTAGGGGACGCTGACCGCCTCAGCCCGCCTGACTGGCCAGGGCGCGCAGGGACGGAGTATGGTCAGGATCCCCGGGAGATGGGAGCGGCGCAACCCGTTTGGGTATTCCTGAACCGGGAGCGGGTCGGGCGTAATAATACCCCTGAAGATCGTCGCAGCCGAGCTCCGAGAGAATCTGGACCTGAGAAAGATCCTCAACCCCTTCGGCGGTCACCCGCATGCCGAGATCCCTCGCCATGGTCACCACCGCCCGAATAACAGCCTTCGCCTCACGGCTCGTCTCGATGTCCAGAACGAAAGAGCGGTCGATCTTCAGTTTGTCGAACGGAAAGGCTCTGAGATACGAAAGCGATGAGAAGCCGGTTCCAAAGTCATCCAGCGCAATCTTGATGCCGAGCCCCTTGATAGCGTGCAGCGTCC
>RGVM01000429.1 GCA_010027295.1 Chitinophagia bacterium | reverse complement strand
ATTACGAAGGACCGACGCATCCAGGTGGAGTTCGAATACGCCGACCGCAACTTCCTCAACACCCAGGTCTATCTGCACGACGAGTTCCGCTACGGCGAGCGCCTCAAGGTCCGAGCAGGCGCCTTCCTCAACACCGACGCACGCAACGCCCCCGTCAATCAGACGCTCGACCGAAGCCAGAAGCAGTTCCTGGCCGACCTCGGCGACAGCATCCGCCATTCCTTCTATCCCTCCGCCTTCGTCGACACCTTCTCACCCGGCCGCATCCTCTACGAGAAGCGCGACACCCTGCTGCCTTCCGGCCGTCGCGACTCCGTCTTCGTCTTCTCACGAGACCCCGCAAAACGTCTCTACACCCTGAGTTTCATCGACGCAGGGGAGGGCAGGGGGCACTATCTCCCCGACCTCGGCACCGCCGCCAACGGGAAGGTCTACCGATGGGTCGCCCCGGACCCCGTCACCGGTGCACCCAGGGGCCGCTATCTGCCCGCCTCCCTGCTCGTGGCCCCCCGACAACAACAGGTCTTCATGGCAGGGGCCGATCTCGACGCCGGGAAGGGACTCACCCTCCGCACCGAGCTGGCCATGAGCGACCTGGACGTGAACACCCTTTCCTCACGCGACAAGTCGAACGACCGCGGCGGCGCCATGCGGCTCATGGCCGACCACCAGGCCAGCCTGCCCGGCTCCCGGGGACTGTCCCTCCGCTCCGCAGCCGCCTACGAACATGTCCAGGCTTCTTTCCGGCCCCTCGAGCGACTGCGGAACGTAGAGTTCAATCGCGACTGGGGACTGGCTTACGACGCACCGCCCACCCGGGAGGACCTCTTCAGTCTCACCACCGGACTCGACGACCGTCAGGGTCATGCCGCCAGCTACAGTCTCTCCGGCTATCTCCGCGGCGACGGCTTCCGCGGCTACCGGCACACCCTGGACCACCGCCTGGCCAAAGGACCCTGGGAGGTCCGCAACCGCTTCCTGCAGACCCTCAGCACCGACCCGCTCCGGGAAGGAGGCTTCCTGCGGCCCACCCTGCACGCTGTCCGGACACTGAAGGGATGGAAGGACCACAGCCTGGCATTCGACTATTCCCTCGAACACAATTGGCAGCGCTTTCGCGCCATCGACTCGCTGGACCCCTCCAGCTTCTCCTTCGACATCCTACAGGTGCAGCTCCGCTCCCCGGAAGGTCGGCCCAACCGCTGGGGCGTCAGCTACTTCACCCGGGGTGACAGGCTGCCCTTCGGCAACGCCCTGCTCCGTACCGACAGGAGCCGGAACGTCAACATCTACACCGACATCCTCTCCAATCCGCGGCAACAGTTGCGTATCAACGCCACGTACCGGCGGCTGGAGGCCTATACCGACAGGGTCAAAGGCCTGCGCTCCGACCGCAGTGTCCTCGGACGGATAGAATACAATGCCAATGCCTGGAAGGGCGCCATCAACGGGAACATGCTCTACGAGCTGGGCAGTGGCCAGGAACCCCGCCGCGACCTCTCGTACCTTGAAGTTCCCGCCGGTCAGGGGGAATACGCCTGGATCGACTACAATGCTGACGGACTGCAGCAACTCAACGAGTTCGAGAAGGCTGTCTTCCGCGACCAGGCACGATTCATTCGCATCTATACCCCTACGGATCAATTTGTCAGATCAAGCTACCTACAGTTCAACTACAGCCTGATGGTCGACCCCAGGGCCGCCCTCGGCGCCTCACCCACCAGCCTCTGGGGGCGGGTACTCTCAAAGACATACCTGCAGAGCTCGCTGCAGCTGGCCCGCAAGAACCTGAACGACGGACGCAATCCCTATCTGCCCTTCTCGAACCCGAGTGGCGACAGTTCCCTCATCACACTCGACAGGGTGTTGTCCAACACCTTCTCCTATGACAGGAGTAGTCGGCGCTGGGGCATTGACCTGAACAACATACGCACTTCGGGCAGGGCTTTCCTCTCCTATGGCTACGAGACCCGCGAATGGAACGACTGGAATCTGAAGGCGCGCTACACCGTCGAGCGCACATGGACCTGGAACCTCATCCTGCGCAGGGTCATGAATACGTTATCGACGCCCCTATTCAGCAACCGGAATTACAGCGTCGTAAGCCGGTCGGTGGAGCCACGCCTGACGTATGCCAGGGATACACGCCTTCGGGCACAGGCGGGCTTTGTGCATGCCGCCCGCACCAACATCACCGGCGTCGAGAGAGCATGGTCCAATGCCCTGCAGACTGAATTCAGGTACAACGTGCTGTCGACGACCTCCATCGGCACACGGCTGACACAGGATCGTATCCGTTTCGAAGGGAAGACCAACACTGCCGTCTCATATCTCATGCTGGACGGTCTCCTGCCGGGAAGCAACTGGCTATGGACGGTGGACCTGATACAAAGGCTCTCCTCCGCACTCGAACTCAGTGTGCAGTATGAAGGAAGAAGGGCGGGTACCTCGGCCCCCGTCCATTTGGGACGGGCCCAGATACGCGCCCTTTTCTGATGGGCCGTCGCGTCGGGCGACGTGTGCCGGTTGCAGAATATCTATTTCAGCGCAATCATGCCCTCGCCGATTCGCATGCCGTTATGGTAGACTTCGACGCGGTAGTTGCCTTCGACATACTTCTCCGATCGTTGTAGGTCGAAGCTGACGTTCTTGCGCTCGCCCTGCACGTAGTTGACACCGATTTTGTTGGTGAACTCCTTCTGACCATCGCGGCGGGTGTTGAAGGTTCCTGAGCCCAGGGCTTCCTCGCGCACGACCTTGCCGGCCGGGTCGGAGACGATGACGTATAGATCCTTGTTGCCGCTGGTTGCGATATAGTTCTCGTCGATGTCGAAGGTGATACGAAACTTG
>RGVM01000428.1 GCA_010027295.1 Chitinophagia bacterium | reverse complement strand
GAACTCGACAAGCAGCAGCGTGAGTACTTCCTGCAGCAGCAGCTCAAGAGCATCAAGGAGGAGCTGGGGGGCGACTCCAACGACCGCGAGGTCCAGGAAATGCGCAAAAAGGCGGAGGCAAAGAAATGGCCCCAGGCCGCCCGCGACCTGTTTCTCAAGAACATCGAGAAGCTAGAGCGGATGCATCCCACCACGCCCGACTATTCCGTCGTCTACAACCACCTCGACCTTTTGCTGGACCTGCCCTGGGGCGAATACACGAAGGACAGCTATGACCTCCGCAAGGCCAAGAAGGTCCTCGACGACGACCATTTCGGAATGGACAGGATAAAGGAGCGCATCCTCGAATACCTAGCCGTGCTGAAACTCAAAGGGGACATGAAAAGCCCCATCCTCTGCTTCATCGGCCCTCCTGGTATCGGCAAGACCTCCCTGGGCCGCAGTATCTCCCACGCCATCGGCAGGAAGTACGCCCGCCTCAGCCTAGGTGGCCTCCATGACGAGAGCGAGATACGTGGGCATCGCAAAACCTATATCGGGGCCATGCCTGGACGCATCATACAGACCATACGGAAGCTCCAGTCCTCCAACCCGGTCATCATCCTCGATGAGATAGACAAGGTTGGGCGCGACCACCGTGGTGACCCTTCCTCCGCACTCCTCGAAGTGCTCGACCCCGAGCAGAACCACTCCTTCTACGACAACTACCTCGAGCTGGAATACGACCTCAGCAAAGTGCTCTTCATCGCCACCGCCAACGACGTGCAGAGCATCCAGCCGGCGCTGCGCGACCGCCTGGAGGTGATCGACCTCAGCGGCTACGCCGTCGAGGAGAAGGTGGAGATCGCCGCCCGGCACCTCGTCCCCAGGCAGAAAGAGGCCCACGGCCTAGGTGACCGCGCCATCCGCATCGCCCCGAAGGTCATGCAGGGCATCATCGAGAACTATACGCGTGAGAGCGGTGTGCGCGAGCTCGACAGGCAGCTGGCCTCCATCATGCGCTCCCTCGCCAAGGACCTCGCCCTCAACGGCAAGTTCAAGTCTACCCTCGCCGCCAGGGATGTCGAACGTATCCTGGGGAAACCCCGCTACTCCAACGAATTGTACCGTACCGCCAACCTGCCCGGTGTGGCCGTCGGCCTGGCATGGACATATGTCGGGGGCGATATCCTATTCATCGAGACCAGCGTGTCCGAGGGCAAAGGGGAGATGAAGCTCACCGGTAACCTGGGGAATGTCATGAAGGAAAGTGCCTCCACCGCCTTGACCTGGCTGCAGGCGAACCTGCGCAGGAACGGTATCGACCCCGATGCCCTCTCCAAGTCCACCATTCATATCCATGTCCCGGAAGGCGCCGTCCCCAAGGATGGTCCCAGCGCCGGCATCACCATGCTCACCTCACTGGCCTCCGCCTTCACCGGTCGCAAGGTCAAACCCTACCTGGCCATGACGGGCGAGGCCACCCTGCGCGGCCAGGTCCTACCCGTCGGCGGCATCAAGGAAAAGGTGCTGGCCGCCAAGCGGGCCGGTATGAAGGACATCGTACTCTGCTGGCAGAATGAGAAGGATGTCGCCGAGATCGACCAGGCATATATCCGAGGCCTTCACTTCCACTATGTGCGAAACCTCCAGCAGGTACTAGACCTTGCCCTCGTCTGATGCCCAACCGGCCTCCTTTTATTCATATTTCGGGTATGAGATTTTTTTTCCTGCATGCCCGAACAAATACAAATTCTCGACGTTGATATCACATAACTACGCAAGTAGTTTTTCATGTTGGTTGTTTTAAGGGTTACAGAATTCCCCCATGTCCATGGGGGATTTTCTTTTTCCGGCCGCCCTTCGAATGTCTAATTTCGTCTCTATGATCCTGCTCCGGGCGTCCATTGCATGGCTGTTTTCGCTCTGCCTGTCGCTGGGGGCTGCCGCTCAGACGCTGGGAGGTGCCGCTGCCTTTTCCTTCCTGCGTGCACCGTCCTCGCCGCTGGCCACCGCCCTCGGCACGGCCAACGTCTCCGTCATCTCCCGCGATCCGATGGCGGCCGGCCTGAACCCTGCACTCCTGAGGGAGCAGATGTGCGGGCAGCTCACCGTGACCGCCAACGCCTTCTTCTCGGATGCCCGACGCATCGGCGGCCGCTACTGTCTCGGCCTGGGGTCTTCCGACGTCACCCTGCTGTCGGCTGCTATAGACTATCTCGACTACGGCACCGCCCCCGCCACGGACGCCTCGGGAAATCTGCTGGGTACGTTCCGAGCCCGCGACCATGCCGTCCACCTGACAGCCTCCCGGGCCTATGGAGAGCGCTGGCATTATGGAATGACCCTCACCTTCGCCGGCAGCGCCTACGGCATCTACCGATCCGCCGCGCTACTGGCCGATGTGGGACTCACCTACACCGATACCTCGGGACTCGTCCGGGCGGGCTTCACGGCCCGCAACATGGGCGCTCAGTTACGAACCTACGCCGGTCAGGCGGAGGACATGCCCTTCGACCTGCAGTTCGGCGTCACGAAAAGGCTGCGTTTCGCCCCCCTTCAGTTTTCATTCACAGCACAGCGGGCCCATCGTTTCGACATCCTGTACCGAGACACCGCCTTCAACAACACAAACTTCGGCGTGCCGGGGCGCACAGGGACCCTGGAGAACCTGTTTCGGCATATCGTCCTCTCCGTACAGGGGTATGTGGGGGAAAGGGTGGAGCTGACCCTAGGATACAATCATCTCCGGCGGGCGGAACTGGCAGTACCCAACGGCGCCAACGGGATGACTGGTTTCTCAGTCGGTGCCGCCCTGCTGCTCCGGCGTATGCAGGTGCGTTACGCCCGCTCCGTGTACCAGAACGGACT
>RGVM01000427.1 GCA_010027295.1 Chitinophagia bacterium | reverse complement strand
ACAGCTACCGCCGACTCAGGGAGGAGGGACGCATCTTCGCCGGCATGATACCCAAGCTCGACAACGCATTCGACGCCCTGCGCTCGGGCGTACGCAAAGTGGCCATCGGACAGGCTGAGTCGCTGCAGCACCTCCTTGCCGGAAAGGCCGGCACCACCCTCACGCTCGAACCCTCCTGACCATGGCAGAGACGATCCGCGCCGCCGTCTTCGACATGGACGGCACCCTCGTCGACAACATGCACGTGCACCGGGATGCCTGGCGCGTGTTCCTGGAACGCAAAGGACTGACCTTCGACGAGGAACAGTACCATCGCAACAACACCGGCACTATCACCGAGATCATCCCCCGCTTCTTCCCGGAAGCCACCGACCCCGCAGAAGCCTATCGACTGGGGATGGAGAAGGAAGCCGTCTACCGAGAGGCGTACCGCGGACACGTCGAACCCCTTCCTGGCCTCGTGGCCTTCCTCGACGCATTGAGGAAGGCGGACGTCCGCATCGCTCTGGCCACCGCGGCCGACAGGGGGAACATCGACTTCACCCTCGACGAACTCGGCATCCGCGACCGCTTCGACGCACTCGTCGGGTCGGAGGACGTACAGCGGGGCAAGCCACATCCGGATGTGTATCTTCGGGCGGCGGAACGCCTCGGCATCGAACCTCCACACTGCCTGGCATTCGAGGACTCCCACTCCGGCATCCAGGCGGCCCTGGCGGCCGGCATGCGCGTGGTGGGACTGGCCACGACACACTCGCGCGGCGAACTGGAAGGCTATCCGCTCCATGCCCTCATCGACGACTACAGCGTGGTAGAACCACTCGCACTCCTCAATAAATATCCATGAGCACCCTCAAGGCACTCGAAGACGGCGCGCTGGACCTGCTGAAGGCCCTCATCCGCACGCCATCCTTCAGCCGGGAGGAAGGCCCCGTGGCAGACATCATATCCGAATGGCTGGCCGCGAGGGATATCCCGTACGAGCGATGCCTGCACAACGTCTTCGCCAGGAACCTGCATTTCGACCCCTCCAGGCCCACACTGTTGCTCAACTCGCACCACGATACGGTGAAGCCCTCCAAGGGCTGGACCCTCGACCCCTTCGAACCCGTCGAGCGGGATGGAAGGCTCCACGGTCTCGGCAGCAACGACGCCGGCGGACCGCTGGTGGCGCTGCTCGCAGCCTTCACCCATTTCCACAGCAGAACCGACCTGACGCACAACATCGTCGTGGCCGCCACGGCCGAGGAGGAAGTGTCGGGCAGCCATGGCGTCGAACACCTCCTCAAGGACCCCGCCTTCCTTAACCTGCTGCAAGGCAGCCCTGTCACCGGCGCCATCGTGGGCGAACCCACCCGAATGGAGATGGCCGTGTCGGAGATGGGACTGCTCGTCGTCGACGCGGTGGTGCAGGGCCGCTCGGGCCACGCCGCCCGCAATGAGGGCGACAATGCCATCTACCGGGCGATGGAAGACATCCGATGGCTGCAGTCGCAGCCACTCGTCCGGGCATCAGAGACGCTTGCCAGGTGCCGCACCACAGTCACCGTCGTCAACACCGAGAACCGCGCACACAACGTCGTTCCTGACAAGTGCTCCTTTGTCGTCGACATCCGCGTCAACGACCGCTACAGCTTCGAAGAAGTCCTTGACATCCTCCGCAAAGGGATGCACAGCACCCTCAGCCCGAGGAGCACAAGGCTCAAGCCGACATCCATCTCGAACGACCATCCCCTCGTGCAGGCCGGACTTCGGCTGGGCCGTACCTGCTACGGTTCACCCACCACCTCCGACAAGGCCCTGATGCCCTTCCCGGCTCTGAAGATGGGGCCTGGCGACTCGGCCCGGAGCCACACAGCTGACGAATACATTCGCACCGACGAGGTGCGCGAGGGTATCGGACTATACGTCCGACTCCTCGAACAGGTCATCCAACCCGGAACCCCTGACGCATGAAACTCTGGAACAAGGACGGC
Source organism: Chitinophagia bacterium (assembly GCA_010027295.1). Classification (GTDB taxonomy): domain Bacteria; phylum Bacteroidota; class Bacteroidia; order Chitinophagales; family Chitinophagaceae; genus Pollutibacter. Next base: position 876 of record RGVM01000427.1, on the reverse strand, counting down.
ACCGAGACATCACAGGCCGTGGAAGCCTTCACCGTAGGACGCGACCGCGAATTCGACCTCATGCTGGCGAGGTACGATGTGGAGGGCTCCATCGCCCATGTCACAATGCTCGGCGAGAAGGGCCTCATGACCCCCGCAGAGGCCGCCATGGCCGTTGACGGCCTGAAAGCCATCCTGGAGGATGTCAGAGAAGGACGCTTCCGCATCGAGGACGACGTCGAGGACGTCCACTCCCAGGTCGAATTGCTGCTCACCCGCCACATCGGCGATACGGGCAAGAAGATACATAGCGGCAGAAGCCGCAACGACCAGGTGGCTGTCGACATAAAGCTCTTCCTGCGAGATCGCATCATCGAGACACAGACAGCCGCCAAGGCGCTCTTCGATCTGCTCCTGGACAAGGGATGGGAGCACCGCGACGTCTTGCTCCCAGGCTATACGCACCTTCAGGTGGCCATGCCCTCCTCCGTGGGCCTCTGGCTGGGTGCTTACGCAGAAAGCCTGGTGGACGACCTCGAGATGCTGGCGGCAGCCTACGCCGTGGCCGACAAAAACCCCCTCGGGAGCGGCGCCGGCTATGGCTCCTCCTTCCCGCTCGACAGGCGCCGTACTACCCAACTGCTGGGCTTCGCCACCCTCAACTGGAACGCCGCCTATGCACAGATGAGTCGCGGCAAGACCGAGCGGCTCGTCGCCATGGCCATTGCCTGCATCGCCTCCACCCTCGCGAGGCTCTCCATGGACGCTTGCCTCTACCTGGGGCAGGATATGGGCTTCATATCCTTCCCATCCCACCTCACCACGGGCAGCAGCATCATGCCCCATAAGAAGAACCCCGACGTGTTCGAGATGATACGGGGGCGCTGCAACCGTATA
>RGVM01000426.1 GCA_010027295.1 Chitinophagia bacterium | reverse complement strand
CTTGTAGTGGTCGCCGTTGAGCCAGATGGACGTGATGTCGGGGAATCGCTTGTCCTGCGCGATCTCGTCGGGCGGCAGGTGGTTGTGATAGTCTATGATGGGCATATCCCGCGCATGCTCATGGTACAAGCGCCGGGAGGTCTCGGTGTACAGCAGGAAGTCCTCGTCAAGGAATTTTCTCATATCGGTCGTTGCGGGTTCGGTCGTCAAGGGGTCGCGCATCCCTGCGGGGCTCGAAGGAAGCTGCACCGCGACCGGCTGTGCGATGGGCCCGCCGAGGTTTCACCTGTCCTCCGAAGATGCACATTATTCATCCTTTCTCCAAATCATTTCATGTCTTGCCGACCTCCTCCGGTTCGAGGGATCGCCGTCCGTCAACGATAGCCCAGCCCCTCGTCAAAGCGGAACAGCGCATAGCCCTTCGGCTCCAGGTTGCCGGGCACGTCGGACAGCTGCCTTGCGGCGGCGGCCTCCGAGACGGGCGTGCTGAAGGGCATCCGGCCCACCGGTCGGAAACGGCCGGTGAGGACGTCCCACAGCGCGTCCGGCGTGCAACCGAAGGTGGCGAGGACGGAGGGTATGCGTGGCCGTGAGGCGGGGTCGTAGACCTCGTCGATGACCCAGGGGCTCGTATAGTTCACGACGAGTGTCGTCGGCTTGAGGGCGGTCAGCCTCCGGACGCGATCGACGTCGATGCGGTTGGCCGACAGGGAGAGGCGCAGCGGGGTGCTGTCGGCGTCGAAGAGCGACTTGGCGCCGGGCACCAGCCATAGCACGATGCGATCGGCCTCCTCGGGTGTCTCGACGATGCGGATGCCCTCCGGCACCCCCTCCGTCGGTCGCGAAGGCTCGGCATTCGCAGCCGCCCGGGTGGCGGTGATCCGCTCGAAATAGACCCGGGTGCCGGGCTTCAGGGGGAGGGAAGACGCATCGTTGCGCAGCAGTACGATTGACTTTCGGAAGGCCTCGTCGGCCCGCCGGCGGAACGCCTCGGCACCCACGATGGATGCAGCGGAGTCCGCATCAACATAGGGGTCTTCGAAGAGCCCCAGCCGGAACTTCTCCAGCAGCAGACGGTGGACGGAGCCGTCGATCAGCGACATGTCGACCATCCCGGCGCGGATGGTGGCGAGCAGCTTCGTAGGGTCGGCCGTTCCCGAGTAGAGGTTGACGCCGGCCTGCAGCGTTTTCTGATAACGCTGCTCGATGCTGAGGTGCTCGGCACCCCATGGCATCATCTCGATGGGCCCGGTGTCGGAGTTGATGATGCCGTCGAAGCCGAGCTCGCCCCGCAACAGGCCCTGCAACACCCCTTTGTTGTAGGCATAGGCTACCTTCTCGTAGGGCGTGCCGTTGGGGATGGAATAATAGGGCATGATGGCGGAGGTCCCCGCCCGGATGGCCGCTTGGAAGGGGATCAGGTTGTTGCGGAACATCCCGCCCGGGAATACCTCGTTGCGGCCCCAGGTGAAGTGCGGGTCGTGGCCGCCCTCGGTGGCGCCGCCGCCGGGGAAGTGCTTGGTGGTGAGGGCGACGGAGGCCGGACCGAGACGCGTGCCCTGGAAGCCCAGCACCACCTCCGTGATCATCTTAGCCGCCCATCCGGCATCCTCCCCAAAAGTGCCTTCGATGCGCTGCCAGCGGGGCTCCGTCGCCAGGTCGGCCATGTACATGTACCCCTTGCGTAGCCCGACGGCCCTCCACTCGCGCCTCGCCATCTCGGCGAAGTCGCGCACCAGCCGAAGGTCACGCGTGGCGGAGAGGCCCAGCTCGCCGGGCCAGGCGGTGAAGCCCGTACGACCCACGCTCAAACCGGGCGACGCGTCACGGGTGATATGGTTGCGCGGGTTGCTAGCCACGATCGCGGGAATGCCCAAGGGCTGGGCCTCACAGAGGGCCTGCAGCCGGTTCGACCAATCCGCGATGACGCGGGCGGAGACGTTGGCGCGCAGGATGAAATGCCGTAGGTGGAAGACACTGACACCCTTGGTGGTACCCGCCGCCTGCATGATGGGATAGGGCAGCGGCTTCTTGGTGAACAGGTTCAGGCTGTCGACCAGGTCGTTCTCGTTGAAACCGCTGGTGACGGCCTCACGGTTGCGCGGCCGCTCGAAGGACCAGTCGTTCTCCAGCCGCGTCGTGCTGATGAGCATGAAGCCGGCCTTCTGCTCGACGGACATCCGCGCGACGAGGTCCTTAGACCGGGCCTCCGGCGTGAGTCTCCAGTCCTCGTACGGATCGAGGGCACCATTCCGGTTGAGGTCCTTGAAACGGTACCCTTCACGCTCGATCAACGCCGCACTCCGATACCCCAGCCGTGGCTGCTCCTGTCTGGGCTGAGCCGTCGAAGGGGCTTGCATCCAGAGCATCATCGGAATCAGGATGGTCAGGCAGGTCCTCATGTCGGGTTGTTTATCCAAGTCGATACTTACGGGGCTTCTTCTCAGGAGTACTCAAAAATGTTCACTCCTTTAGCGTCGCAGATGTCAAACGCCAAACAAAATAAGTGCAATCCCTAAGAGCCTGACCACTTGCTAACGAATATTTTTGCGAAAACGAAAGAGTTGCTTTTTCGCGAAAAAATAGAATGGCAACGAAAAAAAACGATGTAGATGGCGACGTTGCGTGAGAGGGGAACACCATGAAAGGGAAGCTATCCATCACTGTCCGGGGACGGGATGTATGATAGTATCCTCAGGCCTGCCCCTTGACGGCCTTGCCGATGTCGATGGTAACCTGTGCGACTTCCAGCACCTGTTCCCGCGGAATCGGTGTGGGCCCGCCCGACCGGACGGCATCGAGGAACGCGGCCACACAGGCCTGCTGCCCCTTGTCCTGCCGCCAGAGGCGCATCGTACCGCCACCCTTCCAGC
>RGVM01000425.1 GCA_010027295.1 Chitinophagia bacterium | reverse complement strand
GAGGGACTGAAAGTGCTCGAAGTCACCCCCGGCTCACCGGCCGAGAAGGCCGGCGTGAAGAAGGGCGATGTCCTCCGCAAAATCGGCAGCAAGGCGCTCTACGGCGTGGATGACATCCGCGAAGCCCTCAAGGGGGATGAGAGTGGCTACGACCTCTCCCTGGATCGCGACGGGAAGAAAGTCGACCTCAAGGTCAAACTCCCCAGGCCCCTGCGCAAGGCGGAGTTCTGAAACTTATATTCATTTAGATGAAGAAGCCGGGACCTGTGGGATCCCGGCTCCTTAATATTGAGCATCGGCAGTCACTTCCCCGACATCAGCAACCTGTAGAAATGGATCATCCGATGCAGGTCGCCCACGCCGATGCGCTCGTCGATGCCGTGGAAGCCCTTCACGTCCTGCATGGGGGTGAAGTTGAGGACGGCCTCGCTGAAGCCGCGGAAATAGCGTGAGTCGGTAGCGCCCACCAGCAGATATGGTGTCACGAGTACCCGGTCGACGGTCCGCCGGGTCAGCTCCTCCACCTTCCGGAAGGCGGGATGATCGGCCGGCGTCGAAGCCGAGGCTTCGAAGAGCGAGACCTTCTGCTTCTCCACCACCACCCGCTCGTCGGCCACCGCCTTGCGGACGAAGGCCAGCACGTCGTCGCTCGTTTGTCCCGGCAGGATGCGGCTGTTGAAAGTCGCCCGCGCGACGGTCGGGATGACATTGTCCTTGATGCCGGACCGCACGATGGTCGGCACAAGCGTGGTATGCACAAAGGCGTTGGTCTCGCGCGTGGCCTCCATCCTGCCGATGATGGCCTTCCGGAACAGCCAGGGGTTGGCGGTCGCCACGCGGACGGGGAAGGACAGCTCCCGGCCGGTACGCTGCAACATCTCCCCAATGGCGGGCGGGATGGAGGCGGGCATCTGCTTCGCCCTGACACGGGCGATGGCCGCGTTCAGCACGTCGATGGCCGTCTCGCGCGCAGGCATGGAGGAATGACCGCCGGGGATCTCGACGGACAGGTCGATATTCACATATCCCTTCTCGCCCGTACCCACCAGGGCCACGGGCCGCTTCGTGTCACGGAAACGCTCGGTGTCGACCATGCCGCCCTCGTCCAGCACCAGCGCCGGACGGATGCCCTGCTCCCGGAACCAGGCGGAGACGAACTTCGCGCCGCGGCGCCCCGACACCTCCTCGTCATGCCCGAAGCAGAGGTATAGGGTGCGCTCCGGCGTGAAGCCCTCTGCCAGCAGCCGCTCCGCCGCCTCCATGATGGCGATGGCCGAGCCCTTGTCGTCGACCGCGCCACGACCCCAGACGGTGTCGCCCACGATGGCGCCGCTGAAGGAGGGATGCGTCCATTTCGCCTCGGCGACGGCCTCCACCGGCACCACGTCGAGGTGCGCCATCAGCACATACGGCGCCAGGGCGGTGTCGAAGACGCGGCGGGGCAGGGAGGCGTGCAGCCGTGGATAGGTCTCCTCCATGAAGGCCCGGAAGCGGACGAACTCGGCCGTGTCGATGGGCAGCGTGTCGCCGAAGGAGACGGTCCGGATCTGCAGGGCCCGGCTCAGGTGCAGGGCCGCCGAGTCGAACACCGGGATGCTGTCGGCCCGGCGCAGCTCGCCCGAAGGCGACGCGACGCGATAGGTGTTGACGACGAGGACGGCCACCAGCACAGCGAAGCCGGCCGCCAGGGCGAGGAGGAGCTTTCTCATGACCTGAATATCGGAAAAAGCGAGGAAAGACCCGGGACCCCGGCTCTGCCGCCAGGTACAGACCTCCCACCGACCATACAGGGGGACAACAGTGGCCATCCGGAGAGAAATGTCACAAAACGGCTTCTCGCAGCATCATGTATTTGCACGGACAATCCCGACACCCCATCTGCAACATAAACACTCCGCCATGCCGACCGTCAAGACCAACACCCGGAATCAGACCGAGATGAGCCGAAGCCGCCTCCGTATCCTCGACGAGCTGCTGTCCAGGGGAGGTCATATCCCCTCCCGCGAGGAACTCACGCGACGGGTGAACCAGCACCTCATCTACTCCGTCAGCCAATCCACGGTGGATAAGGACCTTGGCAGGCTACGCGAGCTCGTCAGGAATTCCGGTGTCGGAGTGGACATCCTCTGGGGAGATGGGTACCGGTACTCCAGGAAGGGCTACTCCTATTTCCAGGACCAGGTTACGGAGCGCGAGTGGAGGGCCTTCGAGCTGCTCTCACAGGCCTTTGGCAGCCGCCTGGGGGGTGATTTCAGTTTTCTGATACAGGAGCTTTCGCGCAAGCTCCATAAGATATGCCCCTGCGTCTCGGGGGGCAATTCACCGAGGCGGCGGCCAAAGGCCTGGAATGCTCGGCGTCGGATATCAGGGAGACCCCCTTCCTGCTGGAAGCCTGGTCCTGTGTGCAGCGCCCGACGCCTGCACAGGTGAAGATGCGCGGCCGGAACGATGACTGGCGCCATATCAGTCCCTGCCTCGTCTATCGCGACCGTCACGCGTTCTGGCTGATCGGCGCCGACCTCTCGGAGGGCCGGTCGGGTAGCTTCCTCGCCTTCCGGGTCGAGGATATCGAGGCCTTCGAACCCAGCAACAAGGCCATCGTCGCCGGTGACCGGCTCGACGAGAAGGGGTTCAAGAAGGAATGGACGAAAAAACTCGCCCATGCGCTGCCCGATACGGCATGGGTGGACATCGGCAGTCCCGACCGGCTTCCTGCCAGGAAACGGACCACTGCCAACGACCGGGATGGGGATGGCCTGACCGTCGCCTCCCGCTACCCGTTCACGACCCTGCCGGGCGCAGAAGGCAGGATGCTGGGCATGATCCAGGGCCTGGCCGTCTGATGTTTCCCGCAGGCCGTCCGCCGCACAGGCATATT
>RGVM01000424.1 GCA_010027295.1 Chitinophagia bacterium | reverse complement strand
GAGTGTCGTACCCGGATACAGGCCGAACAGGTGTGAGATGTGACGGTGTCCGGGCTCCTGTTCCACATAATCCTCTATCCATTCGCGTATGCCTCCGTAGCGGTTGAGCTGCGTGGGGGGCAAGCGGGACTCCGTTGCAGCCATGCTATCGAGATATGCCTTCCCCACGCCTGTGACGCCTGCCGTCGCCCGGATGGCGGAGAAGAGTTCGCGGATGATCTGGATGTCGATGGCAGGCCCGTAGGTCACGACATGCCGTGTGAGCGAGTCGCCGGGGAGGAAGAAGCCGTTCTCGGGCGACATGGAGGGCGAGGTCACGAGCCTCCCCCTGGGGTCGGGTACCAGGAAGGACAGGATGAAGTCGGCCGACGCCTTCATGAGCGGGTAGGCTTTCTTTCGGAGATAGGCCTCGTCGCGGGTGAAGTCGTAATGGTCGTAGAGGGTGAGGGCCATCCAGGCGCCGGCGAGGGGACTGGTGCCCCAGCGCGGATCGGCGTTCATGGAGGTCCGGCCGTAGATGTCGGTGACATGGTGCATCGCCCATCCACGCGCGCCGTACATGCTGTCGGCGCAACGCATGCCCGCAGGGATCAGCGCGTTCATGAAGCGCGCCAGCGGTGCGTAGGTGATGCCGATATTGGCCGGGCCGGCCGGCCAGTAGTTCATCTGGAGGTTGATGTTGGTATGGTAGTCGCTGTCCCAGGGAGCCTTGTAGTGATGGTTCCACTTCCCCTGAAGGTTGGCGGGCAGTTTTCCCGGCGCCCGGGAACTGGAGAGCAGCAGGTAGCGTCCGTACTGGAAGTAGAGGGGATAGAGCCCGGGGTCGGGGCTTCCCGCCTTGAAGGCGGCGATCCTGCGGTCGGTGGGAACCGTATCGCGACCGGCCACCCCGGGCAGCGAGAAGGAGCACATTCCAGACAGGTGGGTGAACTCGGCCAGGTGCACGTCTTTCAGGCGCTCGTAGTTCGTCTGCCGGGCAGCCGCAAGGATCTCCAGGCAGCGGCGTTCCGGGTCGATTGTCGTGTCGGATGCCAGTCGTTCCGGATTGTAGTCGGTGGCGGCGGTGAGCCTTACGACCACTTCGGTACCGCCATACACGTCTAGTCCGTCGCGGGCCTCGACGGCCTTGCCCTTGTCGTAGGTGACCTCTGCCACGGCGGCGAAGCGCAGGTGCTCGCCTGCGGGTCCGAAGACGGCCGGGTTGTCGATATCCCGGATGCGTCCTGTCATCGTGATCCGGTCGGACCTGTCGTAACGGGTGACGGCATCCTTCTCGCGGGCCAGTCGCAGCGTGAAGCCGAGAACACCCCCGCGGGCCCTTATCCGGATGACCATCATGTCGGACGGTGCGGAGAGGAAGGACTCGATCTCGTATCGGACGTTCTTCCGGGTGAAGCTGGTCAGGTGGACGGCACGGGATATGTCCAGGCTCCTGCGATAATCGGTGACGGCTTCCGTGCTGTCGAGCCATTGGATGAATAGGTCGCCCAGGGTCTGGTAGGAACGGATCCGGGGGGGCGTGCCCAGCAGGTCCTGCTGGGAGAGTTTGTAGGCATCGGCGTTGCGCCCATCGAAAAGGAGTTGTCGGACCTTCGGCAGGCTCGACTTCGCCCTGGGATTGATATCATCCACGGCGGTCCCGGCCCAGACAGACTCCTCGTTGAGCTGGAAGCGATCGTGGCCGGTCCTCCCGAAGGCCATGGCCCCCATACGCCCGTTTCCGATGGGGAGTGCGTCGGTCCACTTCTCGGCCTGCTGGCGGTACCATAGCATGTCGGGCGACTGGGCCATCGCAGCGGTGATGCCGCCGAGTAGCAGCAGCGTGGAAAAAGGCTTCTTGCAAGTCGTCATAGGGTAAAAATAAGGGAACATCCGATGCCCAGCACGGCTGTTGATATCTTCCCCGGATGCATCCACCCGGCTGCACTACCTTGGCCTTGCAAATCAGAAACCATGGCAATGGACCTTGCGGCATTCAGGGAGATCAACGTGCAAAGGGCCCGTGACAGCTTCCGCTGCTATGACAACCAGCCCCTCACCTACTGGACGACGGCCCTCGCCGGCGAAGTGGGCGAGCTCTGCAACATGGTGAAGAAGATGCAGCGCGTCGAGCGCGGGGGGGTGGACGGCGGCAGCAGCTATAAGGCGACCGACATCACGCGGGAGATGCTGAAGGAGGAGATCGGAGGCATCGCCATCTACCTGGACCTGCTGGCATCGCTGATGGATATCGATTTGGAGGAGGCGGTCGTCGATACCTTCAACCGCAAGTCGGAACAGCTGGGCTTCCCCCAGCGCTGGCCCATGCCGGAGGCAGCAGGGCAGCCCGGTCAGTCGAGCGAAACCTCATAGACGGTGGCGGTGAACAGGCCCTTCTCACGTCCCTTCAGGGCCACGTTCCACGACCCGTCATAGCGAATGACGGCAGGATAGAGGAACTGGCCGGCCTTTGCCATCTCCACCTCCATCCTCACATCGAAGCCGTACACGCCCGCGTCGTAGCGCATCGAGTAGCTGCGCTGCAGGACTTCGAAACTCGCATAGTCGAACCAGGTCACCATCTCGTCGAAAACGGCCCTGTCGCGGTCGAACATCCCCAGGCCCTCCTTTCTACGGATCGAGAAGACGTAGCAGGGCCTACCCTTCCGCTCGCGGATGTCGATGTCGAAGTCGTACAGCCTTGCTTGTGAGGGGTCGAAGATGCGTGCCCTGTCGCCCAGCAGCGGGATGCCGGGGATGTCCCCTCCCGGGTCGAAGAAGAGCATCTTCATCTGTTCCTTCCGTTTCTCGAGGCCCGACTTGCCGGCCAGCGTGAGTCGTGCCTCCGCGACGCGGTTATGCTGGCCGCATACCGTGTCGAAGGAGAAGAAGAGTCCGTC
>RGVM01000423.1 GCA_010027295.1 Chitinophagia bacterium | reverse complement strand
TCCCATCGCGTATATCTCGGCGGCTGCTGAGGACACATCGGCGTGGTTGTCAGCGATATCGGGATGGGCAACGACCGGGCGTCCCCATGCGAATCCAGCGGGCACGTTGTGTGCTGCAAACTGAACGGTGGTGCACTTGGAGGACCAAACAATCGGTGCCTCTCCGACAAGTCCGATGTACCCGAGTTGGGAGCGGCGTTTGCAGACGATCTCGGGGTTACCGGCCATGTCGGAGTCCGAGTAGAAGCTCCACTCGGACGCGGCAGATCGAGACTGCCGTATGCACAGGTGGCTGGTTTCTGTATAGTAATCGAGGAGATGAATGAGAGAGTTATACGCACCGACACACGGGGCGGAGGCGTACTGGCTAATGCGGCTCTGGGCATACCGACCATCCAGGCGAACCGTGGCTGAGATCCAGCTGCACATTCCGAGTGCTCGGACAAAGAATGCCTCCTTGGTGTGGCTGAGCGGCGTCATGTCGATGATCTCATGCCTGTGCGGGATGGGCGACTTGCGGTGCAGGCACTTGGAAGGATCGCGCTGGAGCACAATGTTCATGGAGCGGATGTAGTTTTGCATCGACATGTAGGTGTGGGATTCGTCCATGAAGATGGTGACGCCGAGGTGGTCGATGGGATTATCCGGGCTGAGCCACTTCGGCTCCTTGATCTTGAAGCGAGCTCGGAGTAAGGAGTAATACCACTCAATATCCTCCCGGTACCCGTCGAGGAGCTGGTCATCCGTGTACAGGACCATGAGGAGATCGCGGCCCGGGTGGTAGTACGCACTCGGCTCGTTCATTCCGCGAACCAACCCAGGACCTCCCTCGGACTCGGGAGAGCAGAGCCACGATGAAAACGTAGTCTCCCACCGGGCAGAGGCCGAGCAGGAGCCATATACGGAGATAAGTTGGCGATAGTAGGTGACGGTGCCGTCGATTGGGCTGCGGATCATGAGGAACCGACGCTCGCTTTCGGGGAAAGGCGTCGTTTGCAGAAAGGCGTTGGCGATGTCACAGGTGGAGATGACACGACCGCCTGCGCGGCCGGGGCAAGGCGTGTCGCGCCCGGCGCGGAGGGCGGCACATCGTACCGTGGACATGCGAGAAACGTTGGAGTAGTAGTGGAAATCCGGCCCGTCCAAGGCGACCTTGTCTTCGAGATCACCGCGCGTGACGACTCGGCACTTCCAGGTGCCGTCGCGTTTGAAATCAAGGAGGACACGGCACGGCGTAGTGGTCTTGGACTTGACGGCTTCCTCCCAATCAGGGGACCCCGGGACAAGTGGGACGATAGCTTTGAGATCGAGAAGTGCGTTGAGCTCACGATGCCACGCTGCAGTCACATGTGCGCACTCGGGGCCTTTGAGATAGGCCTTCCAAGGAAGATCGGACATCGCAACGATGGCAACAAGTGCATCAATTCGTGCGCGTTGCTCCGGCACAGAGCACGCGCTTCCTGCGGGTTCGCGACCGGAATCCGGCAGAGCAAGGCAGGCGAGGTGGGCCACTTGAGCGCACTCCGGTGGGATGGCGAGAGCCGCGAGCACATACCCATGGTCGAGATCCCACTCGAGGTCGGCTCGACGGTAGGGTACGACGGCGCCGTCGGCCGCTGAGTATGTGGAGTGCAGTGCGTCGGCCACACTGAGGCCGACAAGGTTCTTGCAACGCTGGGATATGTACGATTTGGCACGATCGATGAGTGGTCCGGGGCTGAGGACGATGGACTCATCGTGCGCCGTGAACATCTTGGTCGCCGCTTTCGTAATTGCGCGGACGCGCTTGGCATGTTGGACCTGTTCATCGATGGCAGCGATTGCAACATCAACGTGAGCGGCGACGGACACGTGCACCGGTGGCGGTACGTTCACGAGAACTCCGTGAGGGCTGTCGGCTGGGGCGAGGTAAGTGGTTCGGCTGGCCTTCGTAGTATTACGCGAGGTGAGGATCAGTGGCAGTGAGTCCTGTTGTGAGCGGGGACCAATGGCGATTCCGGGCTCGGAGTGGAGTGCGGGGTTGTCGCCACGGTTCCGAGCACCGAGACGTGACTCCTTCGGAATGTGGATGTACACCTTGGCCCCGAAGGGGATGGAGGTGAAGACCGGGTGGATACCATGTGAGAGTCGGTACGGAGAGTGATGAAGCGGATGCCCCAAGACGGAGCTCATGTTGTGGATGAGCACGGCTTGTGCCCAGGCGTACGCCTCGAAGGAGCCGTTGATGACGGACATTGGGTGCTCGGAAGCTCCGAGGATGTACCCGCGTACGGCGGCGCGGATGTGCTTGACGATGTGGCTGCCAGCATGGTTGGCGTTGGCAGCATAAGGCGGGAGAGTATCGAAGGACTGCCCCATCGCCGCCGCCGCCGCCCGAACGGGAGCCATTAACCCGGGCTCACCATCGGTCACGCAGTGGCACGTGTGTTGTTGCGACGTCCATCCTAACTCGATGGCCAGCTCTTTGTAAGCGCGAGTGATGCACTTGGTGGACCGGATGGGTCGAAACGCCACGTGGTGAATTCCAACATCAACACAGACGAGGAAGGACTTCACACCGGCTTTCAGGGGACGCTTCGGCGAGGCAAGTTCGGAGTGGACGATGTCGAAGTGGACAATGCGCCCCTTGCGCTGGTGATCTGGAAGCATCTCCAGGGCGGCGAACGTCCGGCAGTCGCTCCCGAGCGCATGTGGATGCGTGAAGAGACGGTCGGAGACGGAGGAGATGGTGTGTATAAGATCGATATCACGCTCCGCCTCCGGATCGGAGTCGGAGGAGGTAGGACAGCGCCCAGGGTTGGGAGTATCATCCCCGGATGACTCAGAGAGATAGGCCTCCCCCTCCTCCGGAGCAAGATCAGGAACCGCGGCAACGAGAGC
>RGVM01000422.1 GCA_010027295.1 Chitinophagia bacterium | reverse complement strand
AGGTATCGGAGGCGACGGTGTGGGCCTCGTCGACATGCTTTTCGCCGAAGTAGATCCCCCCGGTGAGCTCGCGGAAGATGACCATGTCGACGCCCTCGAGACGGGCTGCCTTGAGGGGAGAGAGATGTTCGAGTGCCGGGTAGGTCTTGACGGGCCGGATGTTGGCGTAGAGGCCCAGTTCGCGTCGGATGCGCAGCAGTCCCTGTTCCGGGCGGACCTTGGCCGCGGGGTCGTTGTCGTATTTGGGGTGGCCGATGGCGCCGAAGAGGATGGCGTCGGAGCGTCGGCACAGGTCTAGGGTCTCCTGCGGCAGCGGGTCGCCGGTAGCGTCGATGGCCACGGCGCCCATGAGGCCATGCCCGTAGTGGAAGGCGTGGCCGAAGCGCTGGGCCACGGCGTCGAGGACGCGGAGCGACTGTCCCGTCACTTCCGGACCTATGCCGTCGCCCATGATAACTGCGATGTTCTTTTCCATGTAGGTTTCGTTTGTTTTCGTTGCCTCCTTCGGGTGTCAGGCGAGGGTCGTCGGTCGGGAGGCCTCGTAGTCGGTGATCTCGGGCAGGATGCTGACGAGGTAGTCGATGTCGTCGTAGCCGTTGAGGAGGCAGGTTTTCTTGTAGGGGTTGATGTCGAAGCCCTCGGCGGAGCCGTCGGACGGCAGGGTGATGGTCTGCGCTTCCAGGTCCACTTCCAGTTCGGCGGCGGGGTCGGCATCCAGGGCGTCGAGAATGCGCTCCAGGAAGGCATCCGACACCTGCACGGGCAGGAGGAAGTTGTTGAGGGCGTTATTGCGGAAGATGTCGGCGAAGAAGCTGCTGACGACCACTTGGAAGCCGTAGTCCTTGATGGCCCATGCGGCGTGTTCACGGCTGGAGCCGCAGCCGAAGTTCTTACCGGCGACGAGGATGGAGCCCTTGGCTGCGGGGTTGTTGAGCGGGAATCCGGCGCGGGGGCGGGATTCGTCGTCGTCTTCGTAGCGCCAGTCGCGGAAGAGGTTCTTCCCGAAGCCCTCGCGGCTGGTGGCCTTGAGGAAGCGTGCCGGTATGATCTGGTCCGTGTCGATGTTCTCGGCGGGGATGGCGACGGCGGTGGATCGTATCTTTTTCATGAGAGGGTCGTCAGATGAGTTCGCGGATGTCGCCGATGCGGCCGGTGACGGCGGCCACGGCGGCTGTGAGGGGGGAGGCGAGGAGGGTACGGGCATTAGGTCCCTGTCTTCCTTCGAAGTTGCGGTTGCTGGTGCTGATGCAGTACTTTCCCGCGGGTATCTTGTCTTCATTCATGCCGAGGCAGGCGGAGCAACCGGGCTGTCGGAGAGAGAAGCCGGCCTCTTCGAAGACCTTGTCGATGCCCTCCTCCCGGGCAGCCTTCTCGACCTGCTTGCTACCGGGTACTACCCATACCTCGACGCCGTCGGCCTTTCTTTTCCCTTTTACAAACTCCGCCACAAGACGGAGGTCCTCGATGCGGGAGTTTGTGCATGAGCCGATGAAGACATAGTCGACGGGCTGTCCCTTGAGGGCCTGACCGTCTCTCAGCCCCATGTATTGGATGGCTTTGGAGAAGTTGGTCCTTTCCGCCTCGGGCAATTCGGCGAGTGCGGGTATGTGTTGCGATACGCCGGCGCCCATGCCCGGGTTGGTGCCGTAGGTGACCATGGGTTCTATGTCGGAGGCGTCGATATGCAATTCCCTGTCGAACGCGGCGTCGGCATCCGAGGGCAGGGTGCGCCAGTAGGACAGGGCATCCTCCCATGCCTGTCCGGCGGGGGCGAAGGGGCGGCCTTTCATGTAGGCGAAGGTGGTCTCGTCGGGAGCTATGAGTCCGCCGCGGGCGCCCATCTCGATGCTCATATTGCAGACCGTCATACGACCTTCCATGCTGAGACTCCGGATGACGGAGCCGGCGTATTCGACGAAGTAGCCCGTGGCGCCACCTGCTCCAAGGCGTGCGATGATATGGAGGATGACGTCCTTGGCCAGCACACCCTTCGACAGCCGGCCTTCCACACTGATGCGCATGAGGCGGGGCCGCGACTGGAGCAGGCACTGCGTGGCGAGGACCATCTCCACCTCGCTGGTGCCGATGCCGAAGGCGATGCTGCCGAAGGCGCCATGGGTGGATGTGTGGCTGTCACCGCATACGATGGTCATGCCCGGGCGGGTCACGCCAAGTTCGGGTCCGATGACGTGGACGATTCCCTGGTAGGGGTGTCCGAGCCCATAGAGTTCCACGCCGAAGGCCTTGCAGTTGGTAACCAGCATCTCGACCTGCCGGCGGGAGAGTTCCTCTCGGATGGGGAGGTGCTGGCCCTCGGTCGGCACGTTGTGGTCTGCCGTGGCGACCACCTGTGCGGGCCTCCGGACCGGGAGGCCTCGCCTTCGAAGTCCGTCGAAAGCCTGCGGAGAGGTCACCTCGTGGATGAAATGCCTGTCGATGTATAACACGGAGGGCCCGCCGTCGATCGTCCTGACGACGTGAGCGTCCCAAATCTTCTCGAAGAGCGTCCTACCCATAGTGTGTGCTGTCAGTTATGACTTTGTAAGCGGGTGTACTGCATCTGGGTGTCAGGCCGTGGTGGCCGCATGCTGGTGGGCGAGGGCCAACTCCCTGAGGTCCGAGTCCTGTACCTCTTTCTTGAGGTCGGCGACGGCGAGGAACCGTTCGTAGAGCAGGTCCACGTCGTTGCGGGTGAATTCGAAGCCGAGGTTTCGGAACCGGTATGCCAGGGCCGATCGCCCGCTTCGGGCGGTAAGGACGATCTTGGAGGAGTCAGCTCCGACTTCTTCGGGTCGGATGATCTCGTAAGTAGAGGAGTCCTTCAGGAATCCGTCCTGATGGATGCCGGAGGAGTGGGAGAAGGCGTTAGCGCCCACGATG
>RGVM01000421.1 GCA_010027295.1 Chitinophagia bacterium | reverse complement strand
CGGGGCCAGATGCGCAGGACCAGCCAGGCCAGCAGTAGCGTCACGGCACCCTTTGCCGCCGGCTTGAGGGCCCGAATGACATTTTTTCGGTTCATCGGCCACAAGGTACGTCAACCCACCCGGCCGCCATCTCGGAATAGGGCAGTTCGAATTCAGCCGTTCAAACGGCATTCATGCCTTTCGTCCCTAAGTTTCATTTTTCCATCAGGGATTAATTCGGTAGGTTCGTTTATCAATTTTTTAACATTTGGTTCCTGAAAACAACCATTCCATTCATTCAATGGGCAGGAACCCGGGTTCATCAGACATATAGGACCGTCGCCCGGTCCAGTCATACGCACAATGCCTTCCTTTAAAAAGACAGCCATGAGAACGACTGCCCGGCAAGCATTCCTGTTGAAAGCGCTGACGATCTGCATCCACCTGACCCTAGCGGTGCAAGGCCTTTTCGCACAGACCTTCATCAACATCGGTTCCGGCACGACCACCAATACGACCAGTGGCTATCCCTGTCCCGTGGCCGACTACTGGGAGGGGCACAGGGCGCAGTACCTCTACCGGGCGTCCGAACTGAACGCGGCCGGCATGGTGACGGGTTTCATCAACGCCATCCGGTTCACCGCCACGGCGGCACCCGGCGACGTGGTCGAGCAGTACCAGATACGGATCGGGCATACGTCGGCCAACTCGCTGGCGACGGTCTCCTGGGACGCTTTCAGCGGGCCCACCGTGGCAACGACCCCGGTGAACTATACCGTGGTGGTCGGCAACAACACTTTCGCGCTGCCCACGCCCTTCCTCTGGAACGGCACCGACAACATCATGGTAGAAGTCTGCTCTGGAGACCCCGCAAATGCTTCCGGTAGCACATGGTCGAGCAATGCCAGCTTTCCCTTCAGCACCTTGACCTTCAACGGGTCCCATACGCGGGCGGCCGACGACCTGGGCAATTTCTGCGGTACGACCGATGCCACCAATCTCTCTTCGGCCCAACAGACCAACCGTCCGAACATCTCCTTCAGCTGGGTGCCAGGCGCCGCCTGCTCCGGGACACCGACGGCGGGTACCGCGGTCGGGGAATCCTTCTCCCTGTCGCTGAGCGGCGCCACGGTTGCCACCGGCCTCACCTATCAGTGGCAGCGTTCTTCCGACAACAGCACCTGGACGAACATCGCAGGCGCCACGCTGCCCAGCCTGACGACCAGCCAGACGGCCTCCTCCTGGTACCGCTGCGTGATCACCTGCACATCCGCCGGCCAGACGGTGCAGTCCGCCAGCGTGCGGGTGCTCTCGCCCACCCTGGTGTCGGGCACTTTCACCATCAACAACAACCAGCCTACCGGCGGCACGAACTTCACATCCTTCAACGACGCGTATAACTATATCAAATGCGGGATCAACGGGCCGGTCGTGTTCAACGTGGACCCCTCTTCCGGGCCCTACAATGAGCAGCTCTACATGACGAAGGTCAATGGTGCCACGCCTATCAACACCGTGACCTTCAACGGTAATGGACGTACCCTGAGATTCACGTCGACGAATCCCTCGAGCCGGGCCGTGGTGACGCTCGACGGCGCCGACCATATCATCTTCGACAGCCTCGTCATCCACGCCAATGGCACGAACCCCACCACCGAGTACGGCTGGGGCTTGTTCCTCACCAACGATGCGGACAGCAATATCGTCAGGCGCAGCACCATACGGTCGACCGATTCGCTGACGAGCACCAACTACTCCGCCATCGTCATCGGCTCCTCGGCCACTTCGGCCACCACGCAGGGCAATGCGGGCTGCGACTTCAACCGCTTCACCGGCAACGACATCGTGGGCGGCTATTATGCCGTCACCGACGTGGGCAACCCCACCACGCTGGCCAACCAGCGCAACCAGTTCGTGAACAACACGGTGCGCGACTTCTACTTCTACGGCTTCTATTCGGCCGGCACCTTCACCCAGCTGATACAGGGCAACGACATCTACCGGACCGGGCGCAAGGGCAGTTCCAGCACGGCCTACGGCATCTACTTCACGGGCCTGAGCACCCGCGCCGTGGTGAACGCCAACCGCATCCGCAACATGTTCGACTTCAACCTGACGAGCACGGGAACCCTTTACGGGATCTACTTCCTGAGCTGTGACGCCCTGGCTGGATTCGAGAACAAGGTCACCAACAACGCCATCTACAACATCCGCAGCGCGGGAACCCTCTACGGACTGACCAACAGCGGGTCCGACAACGTCGACTTCGACCATAACACGGTGTCGTTCGACGATGCCGCGGCGACGGTGGCGTCATCCATCCAGGCCAGGGGTATCTATGTCCTCGGCACGTTCACGGCCAACGCCATTCTCACGCGTTTCCGCAACAACATCGTCAGCATCAACCGGGGTGGCTCCGGCACGAACCATGCCATCTATCTCTCTTCCGCCGCGTTGACGACCTCCCTGCTATCCAACTTCAACAATTTCCAGGTGGCGGGTACCAACGCGCATGTCGGCTTCAACGGAACCAACCGCACCCAGATTGCCGACTGGAGGACGGCCGCCACGCAGGATGCGCAGTCGGTCTCCTTCAACCCCCTGTACACCAGCCTCGCCACCGGCAACCTGCGGCCACTGAACGCCGCGCTGAACGACCTGGGCAGCTCCGTCGGCGTCACCACCGATATCCTCGGCCTGGCCCGGAACGCCAGCACGCCCGATATGGGCGCCTGGGAGTTCACCGTCCCGCCCTGCACCACGCCCCCCACCGCGGGTACGGCCACCAGCAGCATCACCGGCTCCATCTGCCCCAATGAGAACGTCGTGCTGGGCCTGACAGGCAACAGCTTCGGCACCGGTCAGACCTACCAGTGGCAGTCGGCCCCTTCGGCCAGCGGT
>RGVM01000043.1 GCA_010027295.1 Chitinophagia bacterium | reverse complement strand
CACAGAGGCCTTCAATGACACCGCCGATCTACCCGCCCAGCCCGACCTCTTCTCCGGACCTCCGGAGGAGGCCGCCCGGAAAAAAGCCCTTGAGAACGTCACACTCGCTGCCTACCTCCAGCAGATTACCCTTCTTACCGACGCCGATGAAAAGGACGAAAACGCAGATACCGTCAAACTCATGACCATCCACGCCGCCAAAGGCCTGGAATTCTCCTGCGTGTTCGCCGCCGGCCTCGAAGAAATGCTGTTCCCCAATGCCATGAGCATCAACACCCGCGATGAGCTCGAAGAGGAGAGGAGGCTGTTCTATGTGGTGATCACCCGTGCCAAACAACGGCTTTGGATCACCTACGCCAACACCCGCTACAAGTTCGGACAGATTGTACAGAACGAACCCAGCCGCTTCATTGACGAACTGCCGGAAGCATTCGTCGACCGAAGTTACGCCGGAGGCGGGATGCGCAACGTCAGCTCCGGCTACGGCAACCAGAACGCCTCCGAACGCATGCGAGGCTGGAACCAAAACCCAGGCACAGGCGACGCCTCATCCAAAAAGCCCTATAGAAACGGCCATAATGCCGAGCCCCCGGCAAGGCCCGCCTACATGCCACCCAAACCCAGCGTCAGCACACCGGTCGAACACACCCCCTCGCCCGACTTCAAACCCAGCGATACCAGCAACCTGAAAGCGGGACAAAAGGTCGAGCACCAGAAATTCGGCTTCGGCGTAGTGGTCAAGATGGAAGGCGCCACCCACAACCCCATCGCCACCATACGCTTCGACTTGAACGGGGAGAAAAAGATCATGCTCAACTACGCCAAGATCCGCATCGTTGACTGAAATCAAGGCTTCTCGCTTAGGCCCGGAATCTTTTATCTTATCTTTTTTCTGACTTTCTGAATGGCACTTCAAAGGTCATATCCTAGGTTACATTTGGCATCCATTATCGTTTTCGTTTGGCACGCAGATCAGGTACGCTTTGCATATTGAACGGGTCTCGCGTGGGACGTTAAACGGGTTCCGCGTGGCACCGTCCCGGGTGCCACGCCTGCGAGCTCTAAGGCCGCCTTTTTTGCAACCCTCTTGGACCTTTCTTTGTGAGAACCTGCAAACCATGGTCTCCTTCATCGGTGCCGCGTAGCACGATCTACGTGTTCCGTGTAGCATGTTGAACGGTTTCGCTTGAAACCGTCCCGGGTGCCAAGCCTGCAAGCTGTTTTCTTTCCTGCTTCACATTCTTTTTCTTCTGAGAACCCCAGGGTATCGCCAATTGTTGGAGAGATATGAAAAAGGTATACCATCTGTCGAATTGCGGCACCTGTCAGCGGATCATTCGCGACCTGGGACTGGATGCCAAGGGCTTCGTCCTGCAGGACATCAAGCAGCAGCGGATTCTCGCGGAGGAGCTGGACGAGCTGGCACGTCTCGCCGGCGGATACGAGCCGCTGTTTAGTCGCCGGGCGATTCGCTATAAGACACTGGGGCTGGCGGGGAAGGCGCTATCGGAGGCAGACTACCGACAGTACATCCTGGAGGACTACACCTTCCTGAAACGACCGGTGGTCGTGTGCGGAGGCAAACTCTTCGCCGGTAGCGAGAAGCGGACGTTGGAGGCCCTCGCCCAGGCTCTTTGAGCCCCATGTGGCTGAATGTTTCCGGCGGCAGAAAAAGGTAACCGACCGGGCAGGCAGCTCCAGCCGTAGCATACGTCTGGGCGGGATGCCACGGCTCGCCCGCTCTTCCAGACAATTCTCGTAGGATTTGACGAAAAGGTCGCCTTCGAGCTCGCAGGCGTGGCACACGAGTCTCTTGATCCCGGCCGAAACGTCGGGAACGGTGCCACGCGGAACCTGTTCAACATGAGCAACCGATATCTGTGCCACGGCTCGCGGAGACTCACGGAGTAAGGGCTAATAGGGTTGCCCAAAAGGCTGGCTTCAACCTCGCAGGCCTGGCACCCCCGAGCCATATCCCCCCTTCGGCTATATTTGATGAAACAACACCCATGAGAATCCTCGCCATATTCACCGCCGTTTTCCTGCTGAGCCTGCGCGGCTCCACCCAAGTCTTCAGCCTGAGGGAGGAGGCCCGCGTCGTCGACGAGATCCTGAAGGAAAGGATAGAAAACCTGCTTCCGACTCTCATGGAACGCACGGGTATCGACATGTGGGTTATCATCTCCCGCGAATACAATGAGGACCCCGTCCTCAAGACCATGCTCCCCGCCACCTGGCTCTCCGCACGCCGCACCACCATGCTTGTCTTCTACCGCAACGCCGCACAGAACCGATTCGAGAAGCTCGCAGTAGCTCGCTACAACGTCGGCGATGCCATCGCCAAGGCATGGGATCCTGACAAACAACCCGACCAATGGGAGGCCCTCGCAGAGATCATCCGGACTCGTAACCCAAAGAAAATCGGCATCAACACCTCGCGCGACTTCGGCCATGCCGACGGACTCGACCACACCCACCACGACCTCCTGATGCAGAAACTGGGAACCGACCTCCGCAGCCGCATCGTTTCGGCCGAAAGCCTGTCCGTCGCCTGGCTCGAGACCCGTACCGAACGCGAGATGCAGATGTATGCTCAACTCGTCGACATCACACACGCCATCATCGACGAAGGATTCTCCGGAAAAGCCGTCACCCCGGGCATCACCACCACCGACGACCTCGTCTGGTGGTTTCGTGAGAAGATTCGCAGCCTCGGCCTCTCCACCTGGTTCCATACATCCGTCTCCGTACAGCGTAACGATCCCACCAACTTCGAACACCTCCGCAACTTCTCCAATCGACCAAAAGACGACCTGATCCGCCCCGGCGACCTCCTGCACGTCGACATAGGCATCACCTGGCTCCGCCTGAACACGGACATCCAACAGCACGCTTACATCCTCCGTCCAGGCGAGACCGACGCCCCCGAAAGCATCCGGAAGGCTCTTGCCCGCAGCAACCGACTTCAGGATATCCTCACTGCACAGTTCAAGACTGGCCGCACCGGTAACCAGATCCTCAAAGGCGCCCTCGAACAAGCTGCCAAAGAAGGCATTCCCGCGACCATCTACACCCATCCCCTCGGTCTCCACGGGCATGCGGCCGGGCCCACCATCGGTCTATGGGACCAGCAGGGCGGCGTCCCCGGCAGCGGCGACTACCCCGTCTTCCCAAACACCGCCTACTCCATCGAACTCAACACCGCCTCCGACATCCCCGAATGGAAGAAATCCATCCGCATCATGCTAGAAGAAGACGGATTCTTCGACGGCCAGGGCTTCCGGTATATCAGCGGCAGACAGAAGGAACTGCTGCTCATCCCCCGCATCCCAAGGCAGCTTGGACAATGAGTGGCCAATCTCTCGGGCATGATTCTTGAAATGCAGATTCAACTCCGACAATGTCCGGACACACGTCGCATTTCATGAAAACATTCGTTTGGATTGCACTCGTCTACGTCGGCCTTTTCTGCATCGTGCTGGCCGTCAATGAGTCGACCCGAGACAATATCTCAACGCATTCGTTCACATACGAGCACCAGCACACCATTCATCCCAGAAAAGCAAATAAGCTTTTCTGTACTTGGGAATGCTATTTCAATACCTGTTGGTGCAAGGACAATCATGTTGGAATCGACAAGAAATGGCTCGCATACACTGATATACCGTACTATACCATCATCGATGTATTGGACTCGATGGGCAGTTATACGCTCGCCAATATAATCTTCCTTGTTATCATCATCCCCTCAGCCATCCTATGGATGCTCGTCCGAAGCGTGGTGATGGAAGGGACAATCCGAAAACTCGATCGTAAAGCATGAACTGGCTCAAAGAGTTTGTCCTCTATCTATATGTGTACTGCACTGACTTCTGTATGAGTGCGGCCAATCTGATTGGCCTCTCCTATTATGAGGTCAACTTCTACATGTTCTGCGTCGCATACCCTCTCCTGGGGATCTTTTCCACCTGGCTATACTTCCGCCAGCGGGCAAGGTTGAGAAAACGGACAAGCCGTTCCTGAAAACATCCCTGCCAGATCCATCATCCTACGACCACGGCAGATAATCCACCCTCCAAGAGTCACCTAACTCTCCAAGGGTACCCCCGCCCTTGGAGGGTACACATCCGCCAACAGCGCATACACCTTGCCGCCTTTCTTCAAATCTTCCGATATTTAAGACTCCTCAGGCCCTGACCGCTAACGGAGGTTGGGAGTCAAGAAGTACGACATGAACGTCCACATCCACGACAGTCCAATCTCCCTCGGCCATGCCGCCGGCAGCCTCGCCGCCGATGCCATCCGAGAGGCACTCCTGCGGAACGGTGCCGCCAACATCATCCTCGCCACCGGCACCAGTCAGTTTCATACCCTCGAACGCCTCATAGCCGAGCCCGGCATCGACTGGTCCCGCGTCACCCTCTTCCACCTCGACGAGTACATCGGACTCCCCGACACACACGGCGCCAGCTTCAGACGTTACCTGCGCCAACGCTTCATCGAGAGGGTGCCCCCCCTTGCAGCGACCCACCTCATCGACGGAGAAAACGACCCCGAGACCGAATGCCGACGCCTCGGCGACCTCATCCGACCGGTCACCATCGACCTGGCCCTGGTAGGCATCGGAGAGAACGGGCACCTGGCCTTCAACGACCCGCCGGCCGACTTCGAGACCCATGAACCCTTCCTCGTCGTCGACCTCGACCTAGCCTGCCGCAAACAACAACTCGGCGAAGGCTGGTTCCCCACCCTCGACGACGTGCCCCGCCAGGCCATCAGCATGTCCATCCGCCAGATCCTGGCGTCGAAGCGCATCATCTGCTCCGTTCCCGACCTACGGAAAGCGGCCGCCGTCTGTAACTGCCTGACCGGAGCGGTCGACCCCAGACACCCGGCCAGCATCCTACAGACCCATCCCGACTGCGAGATGTACCTCGATACCGCCGCCGCCAGCCTGCTGCCGGATTCCTTCCCACACCATAAGGAATGACCGCAATCCTAAATAGTCGCATAATACTTGCGTCTGGCTAGTATTTGGTTTTCAAAATGTACAGATGTTATGCCTGTGAAGAATGAAAGGTTGCGCATCATTCATGGAAAACTCGTTTTGCCCGACCAGATCCTTGCGGAAGGCAATATCCTGATAGAGGATGGCCGCATCGCTGCCGTTACCACCGGCGAGACCGAATGGCCGGACGCCGAAACCCTCGACGCTGCCGGTCGATACATCGCACCCGGGTTCATCGACATCCATGTCCATGGCGGCGGCGGCCATGATTTCATGGACGGCACCCTCGAAGCCTTCCAGTCCATCGCCCAACTCCATGCCCGCCATGGCACCACCTCGATGCTGCCCACCACCCTCACGGCCGACACCCAGGGCATCCTCGACACCATCGACGCCTACGAGAACGCATGTAACCGCATCACCCACGGGTCCCGCTTCCTCGGCCTCCACCTCGAAGGACCCTACTTCGCCATGTCCCAGCGCGGCGCCCAGGATCCCCGTCATATCCGTGATCCAGACCCGGAGGAATACATGAAAATCCTCGGACACACCCACGCCATCCGGCGCTGGAGCATTGCCCCGGAACGCAAGGGGGCCATGGAATTCGGAAGAATCCTCGCCAGCCGCGGCATCCTCCCCTCCATGGCGCATACCGATGCGGTCTATGAGGAAGCCTTGGAAGCCTTCCGGAACGGATACACCCTCCTCACCCATTTCTACTCTGCCATGTCGGGCGTGACCCGACGCAACGCCTTCCGCTACGCCGGCGTGATCGAAGCCGGCTACCTGCATGACGACCTGGATGTCGAGATTATCGCCGACGGAGTACATCTGCCGGCACCGCTGCTCAAGCTGATCCTGAAAATCAAGGGCCCCGACCGGATTGCCCTTATAACCGACGCCATGCGCGGCGCCGGCATGCCCGAAGGACCCAGCATCCTGGGGAACCGCTCAGATGGCCTGCCTGTCATCATCGAGGACGGAGTCGCAAAACTGCCCGACAGGTCTTCCTTCGCCGGAAGCGTCGCCACCGCCGACCGACTCGTCCGCACCATGATCCGACTTGCCGACTGCTCCCTCCCCGAAGCCGTCCGCATGATCACCGCCACCCCGGCGCGCATCCTCGGGCTTCAGGACCGCATCGGCGCCCTCCGCCCCGGAATGGACGCTGACATCGTCCTCTTCGACGATGACATAAACATTACAGAGACGATTATACAAGGGAAAAGGCTGTCCGCCCTTTGAGAGCACACCAAAAGTGGTAGGTTCAGCGAGTTCTGCGTAGCATCCGCCATGGCGGGTCAGCGTGGTGCGTTCTACGGGTTCCGCATGGCACCGTCTCGGGCTTTTAGCCCCGCCAGAGATCAGGAAGACCGCCGTTTTATCATCACACCCGACCCTTTCTCCGGTGAGAACCCGCTAGCCATGGCTCTGTCATCGGTTCCGCGTGGCACCGTCCCGGGTGCCACGCCTGCGAGCTCAAAACCAACCCTTTTAGAAACCCAGTCAGACCTTTCTCCGTGAGCACCCTCCAAAAGTCCAACCTACTGGCCCGACATCCTCCCACATAAAAACGCCATATTTTCCTCGAAAAACCGGCGCCCGAAGGTCCAACCCGCATAAACGTCCGGTATAGGCTGAGCCACGATAGCCGAGTCCGTCATACCGCGGGCCTTCCCCGTCCTTACCAGCTCCTGGAGGTCCGTCACATACCCCGCTAACTGCCGCAGGTTCTCCCGCCCGCCCAACGGGCCATGGCCCGGGACGAAGGTCTTCCACGATGCCTCCCCTGCCAGCATACCCAGATGCCGGACTAGGGAATCGGGGTCCCCATCCACAAGATGTGGGTGCGCATAGTGGAAGAAAAGATCCCCGGTAAAGACAATGCCCTCGGAGGGCAGGATGACCACCACGTCACTGGCTGTATGGCCATTTCGGAACTCGAGCAACTTCAGACTCCGACGGCTTCCATATATCCAGAGGCTGTCGCTGAACAGCACGTCCGGCAGTGTCGTCCGGATCCTGGGTCCACTCTGCACCATCCCCTCGAAATAGCCCAGCCATAAAAAAATATCCTCCTTCTCCTTCGCTGTACGGGCCGAAGCCAGCTGCTTACGGTACATCGCCAGGATTCCGGGAGCATGCGCGCGCTCCCATTGCAGCTGCCGCGGCTCGGTAACCGAGATCTCGCGCCGGTTCCAGGCCGTCGAGACGATGGCGGCGGGCAGAAACACCTGGTTGCCACGGATATGGTCGTTGTGGTGATGGCTGTTCACAACCCAGGTTGCCCGGCGACCTGTCAGATGCTCCGCCACCCGTCGCAACTCCGCCGCCGCATCTAAATTCATGAACGGGTCGAAGACGACCGTCCGGTCACCCAGGTCGATGATACCCGCATTGCAGATGGCATGGCCTCCCTGCTCAGTGTTGTTGATTGCCGCCCATACGCCGTCTGCCAAACGCTCCAGCCGAAAATGCCTCGATACCAACGGCTTCGGTGGCAGAAAGGCGGGAAAAACAATCCACATGGCCAGACACCCGAACCAGACGAGGCTACGCATATTGTGTAAACAAATCTAACCCAAACATATCGAAAGCTGAACAAAAGTAACCCCCATCCGCCTGCGGCGGAGAGCCCCAAGTTTGGAAAGCGCCCTACCCGCCGGTGGCGGGTGACCGTGGAAAATATACTCATTCCCCAGGTGGCACGTCTTGACCGCGGAGAACATACCCATCCTTGCCTCGCAGGGAGTCAGCTGGGCTTCTTGAACAACTGGTCGCCGAGGATGATCTCTCCATTCCCCAAGTCGTAGGGCTGGCCCACGGTGATCCATTCGGTCCCGTCGTCGTAGCGGAAATGAACGGTATTCCCCTTGATGTCGTATTGCCCCGCGCTCGTCTGTTCGTCCGCACCCACACCAACCGTGCCGGGGCCCCCTGTCACCGACCCCAGACGGTACATCTTGAACCGGCCATCCTTGCCGAAGAAGATCTTCACGAATCGCGTCACCTGGCTGGTGGATGCCAGTCCGGTATAGGTCAGATCCTCGAAATGACTGTCGGGGAAGGGTTTGATCTCCGACATCAGGCCTCCGTCAAAGGCAGACACATCGCCACCCTTCATTTCCACCCGGACCGTCTGCGTACGTCCATCGCCCCATTTGACCTCCCACTGGCCATCCCCCAGATCCCGGTAGCTGGCGACATTGCGGGTGTTGCGTGCCGTCTCGACGCTCATGTCCACTGGGTCAGCCCCACCCAACGGGTTCACGACGATCTTGTCCTTGGTGACATAATACCAGGAAATGTCAAGAGTGCCGCCCGCCCAAGACATTGTACGCATATACAGCTTGCCATCACCGGACTGAGAACCGGTAGAGCCCCCACACGAGAATATGCTTGCAGTGAAGACCACAAGAAAAAGGATCCGTTTCATCCAAATGGTAGTTGAGGAATTTGGAAATCAATTCACCATTCAATTTACCCATGAAACGCTTTGCCGACTATACTCATACATGAGTACGCAGATGGTTGTGCATATCCTGTCCTCAGAACCACCCCGGGTTTTGAGAACTACCTGGGGTTTTGAGAACCTACCCGAGTTCTGAGAACCACCCCCGGTTTTGAGAACTGCCCCATATTCTCAGAACCACCCCGGGTTCTGAGAACTACCTGGGATTTTGAGAACCTTCCCGAGTTCTGAGAACCACCTCCGGTTTTGAGAACTACGGGGTGACATGCATCAACGATGTCCCATGACGCTCTTCAGCTCGCCATGTTCAAAGCGCAACCTCTGCACCAGTCGACCATCGATACCATATTCGACGGCCTCCCCATCCGCATACATGCCCTTCCAACGGCTGACGGAACGGACAGACCCATTCTGGTGATAGGTTTTCCGCTCGTATACACCCAAGCCATGTGTAGTCACCCAAGATAGTTTGCCTGTCGGTTGAAAGGTCTCGAGGCCTGTCTTTTCCCCCAGCCGATGCGTAGACGTATAGATACGGATGCCCCGGGCATCGAACCATGTCTCCTGTCCATGAAGCCAATACATGCCATCCGCCGTCCTGGCCAGACGGTATTCATGCTTAGGACGCCCATCGGCATACCTCTCACGGATGAGGCGGACAGACATGATTCGGGATGATTCACCCGGCCAACTCGAAACCAGGGTGTCGGGATTCGAAAGCCAGGCCTCGTTGAATTCGTAATGCAGGACGGGATGGACCACGGTGGCGATCAGATGGATGTTCCCGTTCGGACCCTGACGCAAGACGGAGTAGCCCAGCGTACGGAACCGCATGTCGACATCGTCGGTGTTGCCCAATTGCGAACCAGGCAGCATCTTGAAGGTCCAATGCGCCCCCTCGTCGTCGGAATAGGCGACATAGCAACCCCGGTTGCGCGGCAACCGCGTCAGACTGTCGGGCAGCTTCCCCATCCGGCTGTCAAGGTCTCCCGAAACGAGGATGCGACCGCTCCGCAGACGGATGGCCGATGGCCTTTGTCCCGACCCCAGGGGCATGAAAGGCGTCCGCTCCACGGTCCAGCTGGCTCCTTTGTCCGAGGATAGGAACTTCGGCATCGCCCCTTCGAAATGAGAGTTCTTTCCGCCGATGGCCAGGATACGACCATCCTTCAGCGGCAGAAAGGCGCTATGTCTTCCCTGGGTCCGCCCCCCAGGATCGATCCAGGTCCGTCCATTATCCTCGCTCCGCCAAAGGACCGAGGCCGAACCCACCCCGTCGCTTCCTATATATATGGTACCCGAAACATCCCGGAAGGCCGAGGTGATGGGCTGGGCCGAATGCTCCAGGACCGGGGTCCGGAACACGGGGAAACGGACCGGCTCCCAGGTATGCCCGAAGTCGTACGACCGGGTCCACTGGAAGGGGAAAGAGGCTTCATATTTATTGTTGCCCCAGACCAGCCAGGTGGTGTCGGCATCCTGCCAGAGCAGGGGCGCATGGTCGTTGGCATCGGCGCAGTCGAGCAGGATGGCCGGCGGGTCCCATTCCCGGGCGCCGTAGCGTAGCCGCGTAACCATCAGCTTCACATCATGGGTCGTCTCACTGACCGAGGTGTAGATGACCATCAGCACATCGCCGTTGGGCATGACTTCCATGGCCGGAGAATGATTGTGGCTGAGAAGTCCCGATGGCAGACCCAGGGCCGGGAGAAAGGCCAGGATGGAATCAGGCGAATCATCCATCGGCGTCGGCAAGACCTCCCGGATCCTGTACAAGGGCCTGTCAGTGCCCATCCGCTGCTCCGGCTGACGCTCCTTCACCCCGAAAAGAGGGAAGACAGCCGCTGCCGGACGTGGATGCAGAACCGCATCGGAATGGACGACGCGAAAGCCAATGTCATGGTTGCCCTGGTTGTTCTTCGAATTCCGGACGAAGTTCTGGTAGAGATGCTCCTTGCCCAGCCGGCCGGCGGTGTCGGGCGTGCTACGGTAGGAACTATCCTTCTTCAGGCCGGCCAGTCGCTCCATCAACACCCCATGCCGTTCGGGCGGAAAGGCCGGCGGCATGGAGGCCCGGT
>RGVM01000420.1 GCA_010027295.1 Chitinophagia bacterium | reverse complement strand
ACAGGAAAACGACCCTCCGGGCCTTCGGCGCGAGGGAAGAAACCCCTTCCATCATGGCCTCCTCCGACCATGAGGCGGCACGCGACGCAGCCGGTCCGAGCAGCTGTTGGAGCGCGAAGGCCCCAAGTCCCATCGCCGTACGCGACAGGAAGTCCCGGCGGTCCATCCTCCGCGCCAGGGCTTCGATGTCGGGTGGAAGGGGTCCTATCGGTTGGGAATGGTGCGACATGGTCATCTCTTGGTGAGGGTGGCGTCCGAGTTGAGAATCGTGCTGGCGACGACGGCATGGGCGGCCACGAGGTCGGCCGGAAACGATGGGTCGGTGGGTAGGATGCCCACCTTCAGCCATCCGGAGGCCTTTTCGGGCTGTTCCCGAAAGCGTTGCCGCTGGCGGGAATGCAGGTCGAGGAGCAGCGCAGCTTCGCCAGCCGTGGGACGGCGACCGGTGAGGCTGCGGAAGGCGCTTCGGATGGCGTCTTCCGGTTCGGCGATGCGGGCCATTCGTTGTCCCAACGCCTTGCAAGCCTCCAGATAGGTCGGGTCGTTGAGCGTCACGAGGGCCTGCAGCGGGGTGTTGGTTCTCTGACGTCGGGAGAGGCATACGCTACGGTCGGGGGCATCGAAGGTCGACATCGTCGGGTTGGGCACCGTGCGGCGGACGAGCGCGTACAGGCTGCGCCGATGCAGCTGGTCGGAGCTGTCGGCCCGGTAAGAGTCGCCCTTGATGTCCCAGAGACCGGAGGGCTGGTAGGGCCTGAAGCTGGGGCCTCCGATATCGGATCGCAACAGACCTGCGGCAGCCAATGCGTTGTCGCGCAACATCTCCGCCGTCAGCCGGGAAGAGGGGCCACGGGCCAATAGCCGGTTGGCCGGGTCGGCCTCGCGGGCAGCGGGATCGGCTCGGCTGTCCTGGCGGTAAGTCCTCGACAGGACGATCATCCGAACCATGCGCTTGACATCCCAGCCCGACTCCCGGAAATCGACCGCCAGCCAGTCGAGAAGCCCGGGGTGACTGGGCATCTCGCCCTGGTTGCCGAAATCCTCGGACGTTCGCACCAACCCCGCACCGAAGAACTGCTGCCAGAGACGGTTCACGGCCACGCGCGCCGTGAGGGGATGGTCTGGTTGCGTGAGCCATTTTGCCAGTCCGTACCGATTGGCAGGTAAGGAGGTGCTGGCGGGCGTGCCGGGCGCGACCCGCTCGCCGGGCATGTCGTAGCGGCCCCGGCGCAGCAGGTAGGTCGGCTTGGCGTCGGGCATCTCCTCCATGACCATGAGATCGCGCACCTGTCGCATGGTGTCGGAAAGCGCTGCCCTTAGGGCCTTGAGGGTGAGCATGCAAGAGCGCAGCGCCGTGTCAGCTGTCTCTGCCCGCCAGGCCACCAGCGAACGGCGCTCCTCCGCGGCAAGCGACACGGCCGGTTTGCGGGCGACATCCGCCCAGGACGCAGTTCCTGACAGCACCCTCAGCTCGTAAGGTGTCAGCATCCTGTCATAGGCGGTGACATCACAGGCCATCCCCCCTCGGAAGCCGGTGCCGCGCCACCAGCCGCCGACCTGCAGGCCCGGCTCGGGTGTCTGGTGGAAGATGATGTCCTTGGTGAGTCGGTCCTTCACGACACGCATCTCCTGAGTGACGCCGTCGACCAGCAGCCGAAGTCCGGAAGCGCGCGACGACCCGTCGTAGGCCAGGGCCAGATGCACCCAGCGCTCCCTCGGCGCCGGCGTGGCGGCATGCAGGATGATGGCGTTGGAAGGGGCCGTGTGCGCCATCAGCGCCTCGAAGCGCCCGTTCCTGAGGGCGATGTGGAATCCCTTGAAGTTGTATAGCCGCTCGGCATTGCTCTTGTGGATGATGACCCCGTCCTGCAGGTCACGGGGTATCCAAACACGGATGCCGACGGTGAACGGGTCGGAACGACGGAAGGCGCCGGCCCCGGACAGGTCGAGGTACGTGTCGCCGTCTAATGCGAGCACCCTGCGGCCACCCTGTGTCACGAAACGGGCGGTGTCGCCCGTGGCGCCCGCGTCATGCTTCATCATGCCCTTGCGCGCCGTGTCGATGCGGTCGGCAAGGTCGCCCGACAGGGGGAAGAGGGCCCTAAGACCCGCCGCAGGCATCGCCTCACCCGCCACAGCGCCGTAGCCGCCCCCCCCGAGCCAGGCATCGGCCCTGCGAAGGGCTTCGATACTGGTTGAGTCTGCCATTCGCTCGGCAGTCCGTATCCGGGCCTGCAGGGATGCGATGGCGGCCTCCTGCACCGGCGTCGGCAGGTGCAGGGTGGGCGTGGGCATATCGTTGTTCCAGGATATCTGGCCGGCTTCGAGGATGTTGTTGAAGAAGGCGTAGAGGCGGTAGTAGTCCTTCTGCGGGATGGGGTCGTACTTATGGTCGTGACAGCGCGCGCATCCGAGCGAAAGGGCCATAAAGGCCTCCCCGAATGTGTTGGTGCGGTCCATGACATATTCGGTCTGGAACTCCTCCTCCACGATGCCACCCTCCATGTTCTGGGGATGATTCCTGTTGAAGGCCGTGGCGATGAGCATGTCGCGGTCGGGGGAGGGCATCAGGTCGCCGGCGAGCTGCTCGTGGATGAAGCGGTCGTAGGGCATGTTGCGGTTGAAGACTGCAATCACCCAGTCACGCCAGGGCGATTGGTCTCGCATCCGGTCGACGGTATAGCCGTGCGAGTCGGCGAACCTGGCCACGTCGAGCCAGTCGGCCGCCATGCGCTCCCCGAAGTGAGGCGAGGCGAGCAGCCTGTCGACCTGCCGCTCATAGGCCTGCCTTGCCGTATCGGCCAGGAAGCGGTCGATCTCATCGAGGGTGGGCGGCAGTCCGGTGAGGTCGAGGCTCAGCCGGCGGAGCAGCGTCTCCCG
>RGVM01000419.1 GCA_010027295.1 Chitinophagia bacterium | reverse complement strand
GCTGGTGGGGAACGGCACGGGTGCCAGCAGGAGCGAGTCGTCGGGCGTGATGCCGGCGGTGGCATTGGTGCGTTTCTCCTGAATAGCCTGCACGCAAGCCCGGGCGATGGGGTAGTAGTCGTCCCAGAAGTTGAGGAACATGCCCATGGTGGTGGGCAGTTCCGGGTGTAGCCTGTCAGTGTCGTACCAGAGGCCGTCGACGAGGACGGCGAGCTGGTCGTGGCCCTCCCTCATGTAGGATAATAGCTTCATGTGCGGAATGTTGTGTTTCGTATGATCATGGCCGTGGTGTCACCAGCGTTCGTCATCGGCTATGTCCGTCCCGTCGCTGCGTGTAGCCTCGCGGCTTCTTTGCTTCTGTTCCTGCCGTTCCAGGATGAGGTGTGCGATGAGGCGGCCGGCGTCGGCTCTTGGGTTCTCCCGCAGCAGTGCTTTGAGGCGGGCCTCGGGGATATCGAGCCGGTAGAGCATGGCTACGAGCCGCTGGAAGTCGTCCACGATGAGCCTGTCGACCTCTGCGGCGAGGGCTTCGAGCACTTCCTCCCGGCTGGCGCGCGGCTTCGGCGTGTCCATGGCGTAAAGATGGAGATAATTCCGAACTTGGCACGGAAGGTTCCTCCCGGTGCGGCGGGATCTGTCAAATGTCATGTATAGGAAGGATGTACGGCTTTGGGAGCCCGATGCGGGGCTGATGCGCGGGTCGGCGATGGCGCGCTTCATGGGCTGGCTGGAAGCCACGTGCGGCCTGCGTCACCGTGACTATTCCGAACTGTGGCAATGGTCCGTCTCGGAGCCTGCGGCATGCTGGGCGGCGCTGGCGGAGTTCTTCGAGATACGCTTCCACAGCGCTCCCGCCGGGGTGTTGTGCCTTCCCTCGGAGGGCATGATCGGGACCGTCTGGTTTGAAGGTTCAACCCTCAGCTATGCGGAGCATGTCTTCCGCCGCCGTACGGACGAGTGGCCGGCCATCCTGCACCGGACGGAGACGACGCCCATCCGCAGCCTGTCGTGGGCTGAACTGGAGCGGCAGGTCGCCTCGGTGGCCGCCTGGCTGCGTCGCGAGAGCGTGGGGCCCGGCGACAGGGTGGCCTCTCTCCTGCCCAACATCCCGGAGGCGGTGGTGGCCTTCCTCGCCGCCAACAGCGTCGGCGCCGTCTGGAGCAGCTGCGCCCCGGAATTCGGAAGGGAGAGCATCCTCGACAGGTTCGGGCAGATCACCCCGAAGGTGTTGTTCGCTCCGGATGGCTACACCTACAACGGCAGGGAGTTCCATCGCACGGAAGCATGGATCTCGCTCGCCGCGGAACTTCCGTCCCTTAGCCACCTCGTTCTCACCGCGCGCATCCTGCCCGAACTTCGGGTACCCGGCACCGTCAGGTGGGACGACCTCCTCGCCCTCGACGGCGGAACGCTGGCCTTCGAGCCGGTTCCCTTCGACCATCCCCTCTGGGTGCTCTATTCCTCCGGCACGACGGGCCATCCCAAGGCCATCACGCACGGCACGGGCGGCATCCTGCTGGAACACCTCAAGGCGCTCGTTCTGCACCAGGATGTCAGACCTGGGGAGCGATACGCGTGGTATTCCACTACGGGCTGGATGATGTGGAACTACGCCCTCTCCTCCCTGCTGGCAGGTGCCACGCTGGCGCTCTACGACGGTTCGCCCGCCTATCCGGGCCCCGACGGGCTGTGGCGCTTCGCACGTCAGGCGGAACTCTCGCATTTCGGCACGGGTGCCGCCTTCCTCGTCTCCTGCATGAAGGCCGGACTCCGCTTCGGCGAGGACGAGTTCCCGCTCCTCAGGACCATCGGCTCCACGGGCTCGCCGCTGCCGGCAGAGGCCTTCGACTGGGTCTACCGCTCCGTGAAGCGCGACGTGTGGCTGATCTCGCTGAGCGGCGGAACAGATATCTGCAGCGCCTTCGTCGGCGGCTGTCCCCTGCTGCCCGTGCGTCGCGGCCGTATCCAGTGCCGCATGCTGGGATGCGACCTGGAAGCCTATGACGAGCAGGGGCTTCCCGTCCGCGACAGTCTGGGCGAGATGGTCATTCGCCGGCCCATGCCCAGCATGCCCGTCCGCTTCTGGAACGATGCGGGAGACGAGCGCTACCGTGCCAGCTATTTCGAGAAGTTCCCCGGTGTATGGACGCATGGCGACTGGGTGGGTATCGACAGCGAGGATGGGATGCTGACCATCCAGGGCAGGTCGGACGCCACCCTCAACCGCGACGGCGTCCGCATCGGGACGGCCGAGATCTACGGGGCCGTGGAGACCATGCCCGAGCTGGCCGACAGCCTCGTGGTGGGTATCGAGCGGCCCGACGGGAGCTACCACATGCCTCTATTCGTGGTGCTGCGGCCCGGTGCGGAGGCGGGTCCCGCCCTCGAAGCCCGCATCCGGTCGACCCTCCGCGAGCACTGCAGTCCGCGGCATGTGCCCGATGAGGTGGTCGTCGTGCCCGAGATCCCCTATACACTCAGTGGGAAGAAGATGGAATTGCCGGTGAAGCGGATACTCGAGGGAGTGGACCCTTCCAGGGTCGCCAGTCCTGACACGATCCGTAACCCGCATACCTTGGATGCGTTCATTCAGCTGGCGGCCTCGTGGGCAGGGTGAAGAAGTAGCTGCGCCCATCATCATGTTCGGCGTTTTCTATGTGACAGTCATCGGTTCCGCGTGGCATTTTAAGGGGGTTCCGCGTGGCACCGTCCCGGGTGCCACGCCTGCGAGCTTGAGGCTCCCTTTCCATCATCCACCCCGACCTTTCTCCGTGAGACGCTGCGAGCCGTGGCACTACGCCTTCGGCGCATGCCACGGGGATGGCTGTTAGCCCCGCCAGAGCTGGAGGCCGGCCCTTTCATCAACCTCCCCCGATATTTCTCCGTGAGACGCTGCGAGCCGTGGCACCCGAGACGGTGCCACGGGGATGGCTGTTAGCC
>RGVM01000418.1 GCA_010027295.1 Chitinophagia bacterium | reverse complement strand
CTCTCGAAGAACGCATTGGGGATGCGCACGGAGTTGTTGGAGTTCTGTCCGCTGACGGTGCGGTAGGCCTCACCCTCGTAGTCGCTCGGGTATCCGGCGTTGATGAGCGCTCCGACCTTCTTCTCCTCCTCCACCTTCCAGTCGATGAAGAGTTCGATTTCGGGGTGGTCCATATCCAGGCAGACCATCTTGGCTGCCCGGCGTGTGGTGCCGCCACTCTT
The DNA here is from genome assembly GCA_010027295.1 of Chitinophagia bacterium. Lineage (GTDB taxonomy): Bacteria > Bacteroidota > Bacteroidia > Chitinophagales > Chitinophagaceae > Pollutibacter. The sequence goes on along the minus strand of RGVM01000418.1, from coordinate 2,719 downwards.
GATAGCGCCGGCGGCCCTGTCGCCGATCTTGAGGAAACTCATGAGACCGGAGGAAGTGCCTCCACCGCTCAGCCGCTCGCCCTCGCCCCGCAGGTTTGAGAAGTTGGTACCCACACCGGAGCCGTATTTGAAGATGCGGGCCTCGCGGACCCAGAGGTCCATGATACCGCCGTCGTTGACGAGATCGTCGTCCACGCTTAGGATGAAGCAGGCGTGAGGCTGGGGGCGCTCGTATGCCGAAGTCGACCGGCGCAACTTTCCATCGACGGGATCCACGTAGTAATGCCCCTGAGGCTTGCCCTTGATCCCATAGCACTCATAGAGTCCCGTGTTGAACCACTGGGGCGAATTGGGTACGCAGGACTGGTTGAGGATGCCAAACACCAGCTCCTCGTAGAAGACCTGGGCGTCGGCCTGGGTCGCGAAATATCCATGCCGTTCGCCCCAGGCGCGCCAGCAGTGGGCCAGACGGTGTGCGACCTGGCGGATGGATGTCTCCCTGCCGGTTGTACCATCGGGCTGCGGGACGCCTGCCTTCCGAAAATACTTCTGGGCGAGGATGTCGGTGGCGATCTGACTCCAATGGCGCGGGACCTCCACATTGTTCATCTCGAACACGACCTCGCCCGTTGGATTGCGGATCACGGATGTGCGGAAGTCGTACTCGAAAAGATCGTAGGGACTGACCCCCTCGGTAGTGAAATGGCGAGGGAACTTCATTCCCTGCGTGGCGGTTTGTTTGGATTTGGATGGCATGGGACGCGTTTCTGATGTTTTTTCGTTAAGGTGACGGCGAGGCCTTTTCGTGGTCGTCGGACGGCGAAAATATTCTTGGTGCGCAATCCTTCACCGACCTAAATATCAACACGATGTGGAAAATCCAAATTATCCATGCTGGTCTTGCATTATGATGTTTTTCCACATTCCTTGTCGGGATATTTTTTTGGGTGTGAGGGGGGAATTCGGTAGTGGGCGTCCGGAGAAGGCAGCCGCCTCACTTGCAATCCAAAATAGCGAATTGTCCCTTACGTCGGCAGCCGCACCGATGTCAGTTTCATAGATACCGAATGAAAAAACTTTCGCATTTTTGCAAAGAGCCCAACTTATAGAATGCAGAGGGGTATCCATTCGGCACTTACGGAACGAAAAGCCAACGGCAGGAAATCGTTCGCCATCCTGGTGGACCCCGACAAGGTGGATGCCCCCGGGGTGGAGTCCCTGTGTGCCATGGCGGTGGACGCCGGGGCCGACTACATACTCGTCGGAGGCAGCCTGGTGGTGACCAACCACCTCGACGATGTCGTAATCCGCATCCGGAAAGCCTGCAACATTCCGGTGATTCTGTTCCCGGGAAGTCCCTCCCAGCTCTCCCGCTACGCCAATGCCCTGCTGTACCTATCCCTCATCTCGGGCCGGAACCCGGAGCTGCTCATCGGGCAGCATGTGATCTCAGCGCCGGCCGTGCGCCAGAGCGGCCTTGAGATCATCTCGACGGGCTACATGGTCGTCGACGGCGGAGCCCCTACGACCGTGTCATACATCAGCAACGCCAACCCCATCCCAGCCGACAAGCTGGAGATCGCCGTCTGCACGGCCATGGCGGGTGAGATGCTGGGTATGAAGACCCTTTACATGGATGCCGGCAGCGGTGCCCGGAGGCCCATCCGGGAGGATATGATCGCCGCGGTGGCGAGTCATGTATCCATCCCGCTCATCGTCGGCGGGGGCATCACGACACCGGACAAGGCCCACCGGAATTGCCAGGCCGGTGCCGACATCGTCGTAGTGGGAAATGCCATCGAAAAGGACCCCACACTCATCCGGGAAATATGCGCCGCCGTGCATGAGGCGGCTGCCACCGTGGATTGACCCGTCACCGCTCGAAGGATCAATGACCGCCTACCGCTTAGGTACCCTGCGGGGTGTCCGCTCGCCGCTGACGATGCTGCGACTTGAGAGTGCGATGGCTCGGATGATGCGCGTCATGTTGGCGATATCCAGGGTCCCCACCTCGTCATCCACCGTGTGGTAGTGTTTCTCGCTGTCCATCTTCGAAGTGGACAGGGTATGCGCCGGGACGCCCAGGGCCGCAAGCGTGGCGTTGTCGGAGCGGTAGAAGAGGTTCTGCGAGGGATAGGGGTCGGGATGGAAAGTGAAGGCGCTGTTGCGGAGGGCCTCCTGAAGGATCTCTCCGAAATCGCTGCGCTCATAGCCCGTGACATAGGCGCTGTTGACGCCCCATTTGCTCTCCGTCCCGATCATCTCGATGTTGAACATCGCCATGACGCTGTCGGGCTGTAACCGCCCGGAGAAATACCTCGACCCGTAGCCACCGGACTCCTCGGCCGTGAAGGCCGCGAAAACCAGCGTACGCTCAGGCCTCGGCAGGCGGGAGAAGCAGCGAGCCAGCTCCATGACGGCCGTAGTGCCGGAGGCATCGTCATTGGCACCGTTGTAAATGGAGTCCTGGCCCACAGACCTTCCGATGCCCAGATGGTCGTAGTGCGCCGAAAACAGCACCATCTCTCCGGGGCGGCTCCTTCCAGGAATCATGCCCACCACGTTGGCGTAACCGGTACGCGCAATCCTCGCCGTGCACCTGATTTTATAATGGCATACCTGCTCCGACGAGATGACCAGTATAACCGAGCCTCCTCCCATCCGCTGCATGCGCATCCCCCGAAGGCGTGACAGACTGCGACGCTGGGAGGTGTCTGCC
>RGVM01000417.1 GCA_010027295.1 Chitinophagia bacterium | reverse complement strand
ATGGACTACCCCGTCCTCCGCGAGTTCAGGGGCGCGAGCAAGCGGCAGTACGATTCTGTGAAGGCATGGATAGCGGCACAGTCAACCCTGCCTACGACCCGATGGTTTGACCGATTCCTGCGCACCTGCAGCGATGCCATGAACACCCTGAAGGCCGACTCGTTGCAGAACGCGGCCATCTCCAGCAGCTGGTACCTCATGCTCCGCAAATCGTCATGGGGCCGCGTCAGAGGCATCGGATTCGACGGCAAGGGCAGCCTGCTCCTGCGGTACCGCTGCCAGAATGAGGGAGGAACCCTGACCATCCACCTCGACTCGGCGAAGGGCACCGTCCTCGCACGCGTCCGTCTTCGTAACGAGAATGATGGATGGAACCTACATGAGATGGAAATCCAAAACGGCCTCGGCGGCCGGCACGACCTGCACTTCCATTACGAAAACCCGGGGCTTCGTTCGCTGGACGACAATGGCATTCTCTTCGACTGGATCGCAGTCACACCTTCTCTTCCGGGCCGTTCACAGCCTGTTTTCCCGACATATCGGAGGATGTACCTGGATCTACTCAACCGCCCCGATGCGGAGCTGACACCCATCCTTTCGGAGAACCCCGACTACCTACACCGCACCACGAGGGTGTTTGAAAGGGGCGATTGGCTCTCCCAGGGCAAACCAGTAGAACCGGGGATACCGGCTGTGATAGCGGCCTCCACGGGACCCGCTGCCCAGGGGAGAAGCGCACTCGCCGCCTGGCTCACCGACAAGAGGAACCCGCTGACGGCAAGGGTGCTCGTGAACCGGCTTTGGGAGCAGCTCTTCGGCACCGGCCTGGTGGAGAGCCTGGAGGACTTCGGCACGCAGGGGACTCCTCCCACGCATCCAGAGCTCCTCGACATGCTTGCCTACCGGCTGATGCACGACGACGGATGGAGCATCAAGAAGATGCTGAAGCGCATCGTGATGTCGGAAACCTATCGGCAGGGTTCGGAGAACCAGGCGGAGGGCATGGCGAAGGACCCCCGCAACCGCTACTACTGGCGTGCGCCCCGGGTGCGGCTCAGTGCGGAGCAGATACGCGACCAGGCGCTGCAGGTATCGGGACTGCTGAGTCCGAAGATGTACGGTCCTAGCGTGATGCCCTACCAGCCCGAAGGCATCTGGGCCTCTCCCTACAACGGCACCCGCTGGAAGCTCAGTGAAGGTGAGGACAGGTATCGTCGCGCCCTTTACACTTTCTGGAAGCGGAGCAGCCCCTACCCTTCCATGATGAACTTCGACGGCGTATCCCGGGAGGTCTGCACCAGCCGACGCATCCGCACCAACACACCCCTCCAGGCCCTGACACTGCTGAACGACTCCACCTACTGGGATGCGGCCGTGCAGCTCGCCCGGCAAACCGACAGCCTGGGGAAAGGCAAGCCATGGGAGCTGATTGCAGCCGTCTATCGCAGGGTTGCCGGAACGGATGCCCGCCCGGAGAAGATAGCATCCTTGAAAGATTTGTATCTGAAGAGCCTGCAAAGGCTATCGCAAGAGCCCGGGGAATGCGAAAGGCTGCTGCAGGGACATGACAGCCAGCCCTCGTCCCGCAAGGAGTTGGCAGCCCTCGCCATCACGGCCAACGCCATCCTGAACCTCGACGAGGTCGTGACCCGGAACTGAGCTAAGGAGAAGGAGGGGAAATATCAGTCGGACAGCCTTCCCCCGGCGTTCCGGATCCGCTCCAGCATGGCCTTGAGCTCGGCCACCTTCTCCGGATGTTCTCCGGCCAGGTCATGTATCTCGCCGGGGTCGTCACGCAGGTTGAACAACTGCATGGCAGGTCCTCCCGGCTGCTGCTTGACGAACCTTGGGACGGTGAACCCTCCTGAGCCAAGCCCGTCTATCAGCTTCCAGTCACCCATCCGAAGGGCGTACATGCCGGCCGAGGAATGGTGCACGACGGCGGGCTGCCCCTTCACCCTGTCATCCTTCCCCGTCAGTACGGGCAGTATGCTGTAGCTGTCCTCGACGGCATATTTTCGGTCATGCTTACCTGTTATATCGACTACGGTCGCCATCAGGTTGGCCAGGGTGGTGGTGGCGGCGCTGACGGCACCGGGTGCCACGCGTCCCGGCCATCGGACGATGAAGGGTACGCGGTGGCCTCCCTCGAAGGCGTCGCCCTTCATGCCTCGGAACGGCCCGGCGGAGCGGTGGCCGTACTTGGATATGTAGTCACTCCTCCAGTAGGGACCGTTGTCGCTGGTGAAGACGACGATCGTGTTGTCGCGCATGCCCATGCTGTCGAGCGTCGCCATGAGGCTTCCCACCGATGCGTCGAGCTGTTCGACGAAGTCGCCGTACTCCCCTGCAGCGGACCTTCCACTCCAGGGGCCGACGGGCATCCATGGCGTATGGGGGGCCGGGAGCGGAAGATACAGGAAGAAGGGCGTCGAAGGGTTTTGTGCGCGTATGAAGTCCTCTGCCTCGCGGAAGAAGCCGGGCAGTACCTGGTGGAAGTCGAAGGAGGGCGCCATCCGTCCTTCGCGCCAGAAGGCGCCGGCATAGCCCGTATCGGGCTTGTGCAGGGTCGTATGGCCCGTGAGGGGCTCGGTGAGCGTATGGTTGCGTACGTAGGCGTAGGGCGGCATGTCGAGCGAGGCGGGGAGTACGTACGAGTAGCCGAAGCCGACGGTGTTGGGTCCCTCCGTGATGGCGGCGGAGACGTCGACCTGGTCCGGCGGCATCTCATCCGTGATGCCGTAGAGGGGTCTGCGGAGCGAGTCGGCATGTTGCGGTTTGGGTGTCCAACCGAGCCCCAGGTGCCACTTGCCGATGACCGCTGTATGGTAGCCCTTGGAAGCTAGTAGCGAGGCCACGGTCGGCCTGTCGGATTCGATGAGGGGCCGCGAGTACCCCTTGAGCACGCCGACGGGCAGCCGGCTACGCCAAGGGTAGCGACCCGT
>RGVM01000416.1 GCA_010027295.1 Chitinophagia bacterium | reverse complement strand
CCGCCCATGAACTCGCCGTAGGCCATCGAGCGGGAGTCATTCTCGAGGTACACGGGTATGCCGATGTCGCCGGCGATGATGCGGCTGAGCGGCTCCTCCTGGAAGTGGAAGAAGCTGTAGCTGTGTCCCGTGACATGGTTGATGCGACCCGATAGGTTGACGCCCACACCCAGGATCCTGTCCCGCCGGTCGGGGAAGGAGGCGATGAAGTCGCGGATGATGTCGATGAGCGAGCGTAGCGATTCGGGGGTGTTCTCGAGCCGGAAGGGCACCCGCTCCCGCACACTCTGCAGGTTCTTCTTGAAGTCGAGCAGGCCGATGTTGACGTAGAACTTGCGCACATCGACACCGATGAAGAAACAGGCGTCCGGGACGAGCCCGTAGACACTGGCCTTTCGGCCGCCGGTGGAGTCGATCTTGCCGTAGTCGCAGAGCAGGCCGTCCTGGGCCATCTCGCTCACCAGACTGGCAGCCTTGGGGACACTGATGTTCAGCTCCCTGGACAGTTCCATCACCGTAGAGGTCTCCCGACCATCCAGGATCTGTATGATCGCCCGCTTCAGGGCCCGGTTCTTGTATGCCACACCTCCCACCGCCTCTGTCGAGAACACGGAATATGGCTGTATGGGTTCCGTCATGACAATCCTGCTAAAAGGTTTTCACAGGCCCAAATCTAACGCAGGCGTCGGGAACAAGCTCCAACCTGATTTTTGTGGAAGAGAAAATAAAATATTTTATCAAGTCGTTACACTTCCTTTAAATATCTATCTATCTTTAACAATTTTTGTAAGTTTTTGTAACAGGAGGTAATGACAGCCATGGTCCAACGATTGCCGACAGACGGCCTCCACGAGTTGGCCGACGGCTACCGTCGGGAACTGGTTGAGAACATCCTGCCCTTCTGGGTGGAGAAGAGTCCCGACCGGGTGAATGGTGGGTATTTCACCTGCCTCGACCGGACAGGCGAGGTGTTCGACACCGACAAGTTCGTGTGGCTGCAGGGGCGAGAGGTCTGGTGCTTCAGTTTCATGTATGCGAACCTGGAGGCCCGTCCCGAGTGGCTGGACATGGCCCTGCTGGGCGCCGACTTCCTGGAGCGGCACGGTCGCGACGCCGAGGGCAACTGGTATTTCTCGCTCACGGCCGACGGCAGGCCGCTGGTGCAACCCTACAACATCTTCAGCGACTGCTTTGCGTGCATGGCCTTCGCGGCCCTGTATAAGATAAGGCCGGAAGTGCGCTACCGGACCATCGCGCTCGACACGTTCGAGAACATCCTGCGGCGACAGCATGACTGGAAGGGATCCTACAGCAAGGCCTATCCGGGCACCCGCCCCCTGCGCAACTTCAGCCTGCCGATGATCCTCTGCAACCTCGCACTGGAGATGGAAGACATCCTCGGCAGCGAACGCGTCGACAGCTTCATCCCCACCGTCATCCACGAGGTGATGGATGTCTTCCTCCAGCCCGACAGCGGGTTGATCCTTGAGAACGTGCAGCCCGACGGCAGCTTCAGCGACAGCTTCGAGGGACGGCTCCTCAACCCCGGCCATACGCTGGAGGCGATGTGGTTCATCATGGACCTGGCACGGCGCATCGGAAACGATGCACTCATCGGCAAGGCCCGCGACGTCATGCTCCGCACGCTCGACTTCGGATGGGACAAGGAGTACGGCGGCATCCTGTATTTCCTCGACATCCAGGGGCATCCCACCCAGCAGCTGGAATGGGACCAGAAGCTCTGGTGGGTGCATGTGGAGGCGCTGGTGGCGATGGCGAAGGCCTGGACACTGACCGGCGACGAGCGCTGCGCCGACTGGTTCCAAACACTCCACGACTATACCTGGAAGCATTTCCGCGACCCGGAGCACGGCGAGTGGTTCGGCTACCTGAACCGCCGGGGCGAGGTCCTGCTGCCGCTGAAAGGCGGCAAGTGGAAGGGATGCTTCCATATCCCCCGTTCGCTGTACCAGATATGGAAGACGCTGGAAGCTCCCCAACGATGATGATTTCAGTCAGGATAGACAAGACATGCTGAAAGCGAAACATATCCTCCTTCTGGCCGCATGTGTCATCGCACACACGGGGCTCCGTGGGCAGTCGCGACTCAGCACCGATGTATTGGTGATCGGCGGCGGGACGGGCGGGACGGCGGCGGCCTTGCAGTCGGCCCGGCTGGGTGTGCGCACCCTGCTGGTGGAAGAGGGCCCCTGGCTGGGGGGGATGCTATCGGCCGCAGGCGTCTCCGCCACCGACGGCAACCACAACATGCCCTCGGGCCTCTGGAACGAGTTCCGCGAGGCCGTATATCAGCGATACGGAGGGCCGGGCAAGGTGGCCACCGGCTGGGTGAGCAACACGCATTTCGAACCGCGCGTGGCCGACAGCATCCTCAAGGCCTTCGCGGCACGGGAGGATCGGTTGGCCGTGCGTTACGGGCACCGCTTCGTCCGGGCCCTTTCAAAGGACGGCAAGGTGACGGGGGCGGTGTTCCGGGACCTCTCGACCGGTCGGGAGCTGACGGTCCTCGCCCGCTGCGTGGTGGATGCGACGGAACTCGGCGACTTGATGGCTTCCGCCGGCGTGGCCAGCGACCTGGGCATGGAGGCGAGTCGGCTCACCGGTGAGAAGGTCAACGTCCCGGAAAGCAGCGACATCGTGCAGGACATCACCTTCACGGCCATCCTGAAGGATTACGGTCGCGACGCCGACTGCACGCTGGTGCGTCCGGCCGGCTACGACCCGATGGAGTTCGACGGCTGCTGCCGTGACTATTGCAGCGTCTCCGCCAAACTGACCACCAACGTGAGCAAGGAGCAGCTGATGGACTATGCGAAGCTCCCCAACGGCAAATACCTCATCAACTGGCCGGGCAAGGGCAATGACATCTATTTGAACATGATCCCCATGGACGGGCAGCAGCGGGCCCGGGCCATCGAGCAGGCCAAGGCCAAGAC
>RGVM01000415.1 GCA_010027295.1 Chitinophagia bacterium | reverse complement strand
CCCACTCATATGAGTGGGTTTTTTGTTTAGAAATTTCTAAATGTGTTGATATCTAGACATTTCTAAATGTGTTGATATCTAGACAAATGAATTCACAATCATTGTGATAGAAATTATAGTTTCTGTGAAAGTGTCCATAGTAAAAACCTTTCAATTTGTTATTATTCATAACTTCGGTTACTAATTTAGTCATATTTTCTCTTTCAGTTCTTAAATCACCCAAAAGTAAATCATCATTCATAGCATATCTATAAACAAGATTATTGAATGTCAATGGCTCAACAAAGTCTGGACTTGTGTGACAAACCATTCTGTCGATTTCTGTTATATTTTTAACAAAATCAAAATCAAATTTTACCACTTCATCTTCCCAGTATTTACCGCCATTCATTTTATTATAGTTTCGGTCAATACTAACAGCGCCACCAACAAAAAGAATGTTCTCGAAATCGATATTCAAGACAGTATAGTCCGGTACAAAAAAAATATTAGTTAACTGTTCTTTATACTCTATCTTATTATCTTCGATAAACCATTCTGGATCGTCGTGATTACCCCGAATAATAAAAAGATCACTATCATGATTAACTAACTCATCATTGAGAATGTGTAGTTTTTTTATCTCTTTTTCTGGTGTGTTATATCCTATTCCAAAATCACCAACTTGAATATAACAAACATTCTTTTTTTCACCCAGATCAAATTCACTAACTTTTCGTAAATGATTAAGAATAACATTCCATTGACCGTGTATCTCACTTCGTACCGGCATAGGCTGGGACTACCTTTGTCGCATAGCGTGGCGTTATGGGGCAAGCGGGGTGGAGGAAGTATCTCCGGTTCAGCCGGAGGGAGAGATGGGCGGTGTCGGTGTTGGTGGTTCTGACCCTGCTGGCATGGACCCTTCCCTTCCTTGGGTACGAGCATCCATCGCCTCCGGTGTTGAGTCCCTGGCCGAAGGAACCCGACCAGCCGACCGGGACCATCCCATCGCACCCTAAGGTGTCCGGAGTGACGGCGAAGGGGAGGGGCTCGACCATCAGACCCTTCCCCTTCGACCCGAACACCCTTGATCAGAAGGGATGGCTTGACATTGGCCTTCCGCCGAGAAAGGTCGCCACCCTTCTGAAATACCGTGCCAGGGGAGGACGGTTTCTCAGGCCGGAGGATCTGGCGAAGGTGTACAGCCTCTCAGCTGTGGATGTCGCCATCCTGACGCCCTATGTGAGGATACATACGCCTGCAGATCGACAGACTTTACGAAAGCACGGGCGCGACTCCTTCCGGTTTTCTGCACTAGAGGGTGCGGAACAAGCCTGGCTGTCGCCTCCCCGAAGGCTGGAAGTCAACGCCGCAGACAGTCTCGCATGGGTCAAACTCCCCGGTATCGGACCAGGCTGGGCTTCGCGCATCCTCCGATTCCGAAGAAGCCTCGGAGGATTCGTAACTGTCGGACAAGTCGCAGAGACCTATGGCCTGCCCGACTCGGTATTCTTGTCCATCCGTCCCTATCTGCACATCGACACCCTGCTCATAGCCAAGATAGATATCAACCACGCCACAGCGGAACAGCTGGCGGCGCATCCCTATCTCTCACATCGCGTGGCAAGGGCGATTGTGGCCTACAGGGAAAGGCACGGACCCTTCGGGCGGGTGGAGGAGCTGGGGCGATTGGCCCTCGTGTCGCCTGAACTATTAGCCAGACTCAGGCCCTATCTGAGATGGGAATGAGGGAGCCTTTCATGCCGGGAAGTCGTCTTCAGGTCATTGGGCAGCCCGTTGGAGCTGTTCTTCCCTATCTTCGGAGCAAATGAACAACCCTTGGGCATGCATCCGGATGTGATCGTCATGGCGGTGTTCTCCGTGTTCGTATTGTGCATCGGGATGGCTTTCTCCAGGTCTGCGCGGACGCTCTCCGATTTTTTCGCTGGCGGCGCATCCGTGCCTTGGGTGATCGGTGGCCTTTCGCTTTTCATGAGCTTTTTCTCCGCCAGCACATTTGTGGCCTGGGGATCGATTGCCTATGCACAGGGCTGGGTGGCGGTGACGATCCAATGGACCATGTGCATAGGTGCCTTGCTGACCGCCATCTTCATCGCCCCGCGATGGAAGGCAACGGGTAACCTGACAGCAGCAGAATTCATTCGAGAACGGCTCGGGGTGCGTGTGCAGCAGTTCTATGTCTACATTTTCATGATTGTCTCCTTTTTCATCAAGGGTACGGTGTTGTATCCTGTGGCCCGGCTCGTGAGTGGTTCTTTTGCGCTGCCGCTTGCTCCGACCACGGTGGTGCTTGGTTTGTTCATGATTGCCTATACCGCGGCCGGCGGACTATGGGCCGTCATGGTCACGGACATTCTACAGTTCGTGATCCTCACTGTCTCTGTCGTGATACTGATTCCGCGCTCCCTAGAAGCGGCCGGAGGCTTCTCCGCACTGCGAGACAAGGCCCCCGTGAATTTCCTGGACCCGGTTTCCGGAGAATATACGGCAGGCTTCATCCTTGCCTTCACCTTGTATCATATCTTCCACATAGGTGGGAATTGGACTTTTGTGCAACGGTACACATCGGTAAGGGATGAGCGATCGGCCCGAAAGGTGGCCCTTATTTTTGCGGGACTCTACCTGGTCAGTCCAGTGGTATGGATGCTCCCGCCCCTTCTATACCGGACCATAAACCCTGACCTTCACGGGCTACAGGCTGAGAATGCATACCTTGGCATCTGCAGGGCCGTGCTACCCCCCGGATTGCTCGGTCTGATGTTGACAGGCATGTATTTCTCCACTTCTGCCTCGGCCAATACGACTCTGAACGTTGTATCCGCCGTTTTCACCAATGATGTATACAAGACACGTATCAACCCGCAGGCCTCTCCTCAACGGCTTATGGCCGTTGCCAGGTGGTCGGGATGGGGATTCGGTCTTGGGATGATCGGCATCGCACTGCTGGTGCCGCATATCGGCGGATTGGTGAATGT
>RGVM01000414.1 GCA_010027295.1 Chitinophagia bacterium | reverse complement strand
GTACCGGCGAGGGCTTCGACGGGGGCTGTGTCGTCGAGCTTGTCGGGCCGGCTGAGCGTGGGGCCGAGGTTGGTGACGTCCACCTCGTATACGGCGTCGTAGTGTGCGTCGGGATCGCTGGCGACGGGCGTCCAGGCGTCGGTGGTCCTGCCCCGCAGGTAGGTTTCGGTGACCCCGTCGGGCGCCACGATGCCGTTCTTGGCACCGAGGTCGACCGTCATGTTGCAGAGTGTCATGCGGCCGGCCATGCCGAGGGCCTCGACGGCGGGTCCTGCGAATTCGAGCGTCTTGTAGATGAGATGCCCGTTCCAGTGCATCATGCCCATGATGTGGAGGCTGAGGTCCTTGGCCATCACCCAGGGCTGCCAGGTGCCTGTGATATGGAATCGCACGGATTCGGGCACGCGGAACCAGAGCCGTCCGGTGGCCATGGCCACGGCGGCGTCGCTGACGCCCACGGCGTTCCCCACGGCGCCGACGGCTCCGTAGGTGTTGGCGTGCGAGTCGGTGCCGATGGATATGCGGCCCGGCAGGACGTGCCCCTGCTCCACCATCAGCTGGTGTGCGATGCCCTGTCGGCCGAGGTCGTAGAAATGGGGGATGTCATATCGATGGACAACCTCGCGCCACTCGTTGAGCAGGGTGGCGAACTCGGGGGTCGGGGGAGGCACGAGGTGGTCGCTGACGCAGATGACGCGGTTCTTGTCGAAAAGCCCGTCGGCGCCGAGGCTTTCGAAGGCCCGGAAGGTCTGCTTGCCGAGGTAGTCCATCGTCATGACCGTGTGGATGTCGGCCCAGACGAGTTCGCCGGGCACGACACGTTCCCTCCCGCTGTTGGAGGCCATGATCTTCTCTGTGATCGTCATTCCCATCGGGTCCTGCGTTTCGTGGGTCGGTGAGTTCTATAGCTCAGTGGTCGGACCGGGAAGGGCCGGTGGTCCGGAGTTGCGGGAGTCTTTCCCAGAAGCCGGGGTCTATCTCGTCCATGGTCATGACGCGGCGTTCCTCGATCATGGTGATCCCCTGGAACTCGTCGCCCAGGGTCCAGCGCCAGTTTCGGACGCGGTGGGTGCCGTCGCCGATGAGGTCGATCATTTCGAAGAGTTTCGAGCCGGGGCGGTTCTTGTAGGTCCAGACGAGGCATATCGAGTCGTGCGTCTCCCAGGAGCGCCCGCTGATGCGGGGGTTTTCGAAGACCAGCTCGCCGTTCTGATCGAAGCCGGTGACGCCGAAGTCGTGGCATTCGCGGTGGCCGTCATCCCAGAAGTACTCGTTGACCTGGTGGTAGCGGTCGCCTTCAAACATCCGGATGGAGAGCCGGCTACGCCAGCGGCCGGTGCAGTTCCCCTGCGCGTCGATCCGGGTGTAGACACCCTCCCAGACACCGGTATGCCTGGGGAACAGCCTCAGTTTCATTCCACTTGGTTTCCGATAAAATTAGTTAATTCCCTTAACCATCCCAAAAGAAAATCCGCGGATCGCCTGATATTTTTCCCTTTTAGTTAATAGGATTAATCATATATTTACCATAACCAAAACACGAGTCTCATGATCAACAACGCTACCTGGAGGGTCGGGGCCACCTGCATCGCCCTCCTGTTCTCGGCCGGCGCATGGGCGCAGGTGGCCGTGACAGGGAAGATATCGGATGCGTCGGGCAAGCCCCTGGCGGGTGCGACAGTGACCGAGAAAGGGGGCAGGACCTCCGCCGTCACAGACAATGCCGGCCGCTTCCGCCTGTCGGTCTCCTCCACGAAGGCCGTGCTGGTGGCCAGCTATGTCGGCTACCAGACAAGGGAAGCCACACTGGGCGGCGGGACCGACCTCGCGATCCAGCTCTCCGAGGACATGTCCGAACTGGGACAGGTCACGGTTACGGCAAGCCGTCAGCCCGTCCGCAAGCTGGAGGCCACGCAGGCCGTCGAGATCATCGGCTCGCGGGCCCCCAAGGCGATCAAGCCAGAAGGCATCGCCGAGGCCGTGGCTGCGGTCCCGGGACTGTACGTCAACACCTCCCAGGGACGACGGGGTGCCATCGTGACACGCGGCTTCCCCGACGGAGGCAACCCGCTCGGGGGACTCGACTACACCGCCATCCTCATCGACGGTCTCCCCTCCTTCGGCACGACGGGCCGCCTCCCCGAGGCCGGCTTCGGCTTCGATGCCAACGTGGAGCGCGTCGAAGTGGTCCGAGGCAGCGCGGCGACACTGTTCGGTCGCGCATCGGCCGCAGGGGCCATCAACGTCATCTCACGGACGGGCGGCAGCGAGATCGGCGGTAGCTTCAAACTCACGAACTACAACAACGTCTTCGACGACGGCGACAAGCAGTTCAACTACCGAGCCGACTTCAACGTGAACGGCCCCCTCAACAAGGACAAGAGCCTCCGCTTCAACATCGGTGGCTGGCTAATGGACGACAAGGGCTACAAAAGCACCGGCTACAACGACCACGGCTACCAGGTGCGCGGCAACTTCGACTACCTCCTGAAGGATGACAAGGGCCGCATCCGCGTATACTTCCTCAAGGCGGACTATGTCTTCCAGAACCTGACCGACATACCCGGCGACCCCAACACCATGCGCGCCGCCGGCGGCTACGCACCCTGGCAGACCCTGCAGAACTACAAGCGCCTCTACGACCTCAACTACACCGTCTACGAGTCGGGGGCGGGCTACCCCACCCGGCGCGTGGTGCTCAACGGCGACAGCATCTACCGCAACGTGGGCAAGTCGATGAACGACAACAGCTACGGCGACAACTTCCATATCGGCACCACCATGTCGTTCAAACTCGGCGCAGGCATCGACGTCGAGGAGAAGTTTCGCGTGCAGAGCCTGAACAGCGGCACCAAGTACAGCTTCGCGCTGCCCTCCTTTTACCGCAACACGACCGTGACGCGCCTCCTGCTAGATGGTGACGCCGAAGACAGGGACATCATGAACGAGCTGCGCCTCCGCAAGCGGATCGAGGCGGGCAAGTCGGTCCACAA
>RGVM01000413.1 GCA_010027295.1 Chitinophagia bacterium | reverse complement strand
AGGATCGCCTCGTACTGGGCGATGTAGCCGGTCTTGTCGGCATCAAGGAAGACCAGATCCCACTCCTCGACAAGGGTGGGAATGATATGAAGGGCCTCGCCGACATGCAGCCGGATGCGGCCGGCATAGGCGCTTCGGGCGAAGAAGGAAGCCGCGGTCCGGGCGTCCTCCGTGCGCAGCTCGAGAGTGTGGAGGATGCCGTCGGCACGCAATCCCTCGGCGAGGCAGAGGGCGCTGTAGCCGGTGAAAGTGCCTACCTCGAGGATGCGGCGGGGTGCCAGCATCTTCGAGACCATCGACAGCATGCGGCCCGCTACATGTCCGCTGAGCATGTGGGCATGGGGGTGGCTGTCAAGCGTCAGCCGTTCCAATTCGTCCAGCAGCGCACCCGCCGGTGAGCTGTAGGAAGCGGCGTACCGTTCGGCGTCCGGAGAGATGAGCGGCTGCATGGCCTGTATTCCCGCAGGGTGTGAGGATTCATCACGCTGTCGGCTCTCCGCGGGTTGAGAGGGCCCAGAGTCCGGTGTAGGTAATCAGCCCGTTGATCAGCAGCAGCTCCAGGCCTATCTGGTAACCACCGAACCAAAAGGGCGCATTCCGGCTCAACAGGTAACAGAGGACCGGCGACAGCAGGCAGACGAACACTACGGCTGGCCCGTCATTCAGCCGTCGGCGGGTGAGGATGCCGAAAAAGAAAAGGCCCAGCAACGGGCCATAGGTGTAGCCCGCCAGGTCGAGGATGATGTTGATGATGGACTTATTGTCGATCCACTTGAAGACAAGGATGCAGAGCATGAATACCGCCGTCAGGGAGAGGTGCACCGTCATGCGGATGCGGCGCTGAGCCGCCTCGTCGAGACCCTCGCGTCGGCGGATGCCGAGGATGTCGATGCAGAAGGATGAGGTGAGGGCCGTCAGCGCCCCGTCGGCGCTGGGGAATAGCGCCGAGATCAACGCGATGATGAACACGATTGACACCCAATGCGGGAGTAGGTTCATGGCGGCGTAGGGGAATAGGTCGTCGCCGATGACGTTACGCCCCGCCAGCAGGAACTGCCGTTCGGCTAACAGACCGCCCTGCGACTCCACATAGAGATAAAGCAGGCCGCCCAGCAGCAGGAAGAGGAAGTTGACCACCACGAGTACCGTCGTGAAGGTCATGATGTTCTTCTGCGAGCCCGCCATGGTGCGCACGCTGATGTTCTTCTGCATCATCTCCTGGTCGAGGCCCGTCATGGTGAGCGCGATCACGGCGCCGCCGACCATGTGTTTGAGGAAGAAGGTCCTGCTCATAGGATCGGTATCGAAGATGCGCGTGAACCCCCTCTCGCCCAGCGTGTCGAGCGCTCCACCGAGCGACAGGCCCATGCTCGAGAGGATCCATCCGATGCAGACGATGAGTCCCAGGAGCATGAAACTGGTCTGCAGGGTGTCTGTGTAGACGATCGTCTTAACGCCGCCCTCGAAAGTGTAAAGCAGGATCATCAGCAGGATGACAGCGGCTGTCACGATGAAGGGGACGCCCAGGGCGTCGAGGATGAAGAGCTGCAGGACGTTGATCACTAGATAGAGCCTGGCCGTGGCGCCCACCGTCCTGGAAAGGATGAAGAAGAGCGCGCCGGTCTTGTAAGAATATCTGCCCAGCCGATGGTCGAGATAGTTGTAGATGGACGTCAGGTTCAACCGGTAGTAGAGCGGTATCAGCACATAGGCGATCGCGGCGTAGCCGAAGATGTATCCCAGGACGACCTGGAAGTAGGTGAAGGCCTTGTGCCCGCCGGCGGCCGTGAAGTCGCCCACCGTACCCGGCACCGACACGAAAGTCACGCCCGAGAGCGTCGTACCGATCATCCCGAAAGCCACCAGCAGCCAGTGCGAGCTCTTGTTGCCGATGAAGAAGGAGTCGTTCGTGGAGTTGCGCGAAGTGAACCAGGCCACCCCGAGGAGCAACAGGAAATAACCGATGACGAACGCGAACAGGAGTGTTGCCGACATGTCCGGATTTTGCCGTCAAGGTAGTGAAAAGACGGCGATGGGCTCGTGGTGCCTGTCCGCATCCGCCACATGCATAATTTTGACTATATTCGGAGGGTAACCCACGACATGCAGGAACATTCCCCCCTACGGACCGTGGCCGTCTTCTGCGGCTCGAGGACGGGCGACGACCCCGTCTACGTCGCACATGCACAGGCCCTGGGCCGACTGCTCGCCGAGCGGGGCCTGCGCCTCGTCTACGGCGGGGGCGGCAGGGGCATGATGGGGGCCGTGGCCAACGCCCACCTCGCGGCCGGTGGCCATGTGACGGGCATCATCCCCAGGGTGCTGGCCGACTTCGAACACCAGCACCAGGGTCTGAGCGAACTCATCGTCACAGCCGACATGCATGAGCGCAAGCGCATGATGTATGAACGCTGCGACGCCGCCGTCATTCTGCCGGGCGGCTTCGGCACCCTCGACGAACTCTTCGAGATGCTCACCTGGAACCAGCTCAGCATCCACGACAAGCGCATCTCCATCCTCGATTCAAAAGGCTTCTACACCCACCTCGTGATGCACATGCGGCATCTCGAGCAGACAGGGTTCCTCTACGACAGGCTGAGCGACCGCATCAGCCTGTTCGAGACACCCGCGGCCCTCGTAGAAGCATTGGCCGTACCTAGAAGTTGAAACCGAAACTCACGAAGGGACTGCGTCCGTAGGGCGACCGGGCGCTTCCCGCCAGGTCGTACTGCAGCATGGCGATCAGCGAACCGCGTCCCGAAGGGATGATGGTACCCGCGCCCACCAGGAAGCAGGGCACAAAAGCACCCGGCGTCTTGGCATCAGGCTGACCATTGAAATACCTCACTTTCCCCCAACTGTAGTTGTACTCGGGCTGCGCCGAGAGGAATACCGAATGGATGGGATAGAGCCGCGCAAAAGCGTTTAGGCCCGCGAATCCCGAACTCTCGCGATAGAGCCGCGCGCCACCCGTAGAACGGAAGGTCAACGAGGATGCGA
>RGVM01000412.1 GCA_010027295.1 Chitinophagia bacterium | reverse complement strand
GCGTAGCGCCAGTTGGACCAGTTGCCGTTGAAGCGGAAGCCGGCGTTCCAGCGGTTGCGGATCTTGGTGTCGAAGTTGAAGCGGGCGTTGTACTGGCGGTAGTCGTTGTTGATCTGAAGGCCCTGTTCATCCTTCACGCCGGCCGATATGAAGAAGTTGTTGGTCTCGGAGCCGCCGCTGGCGGAGAGGTTGTAGTTCTGGTAGCGTCCCTGGCGCATGATGATGTCCCACACGTCGGTGTTGGGGAATTTGACCGGGTCGACCATGCCTCGGGCGAACCACTCGTCCACCGTACCCAGCTTGAAGAGCTGGTTGCCGGGGAGGGTGCTGACAGCGGTGCGGCGCTGCTGGACGGTAAGGGCGCGGGGGTAGTCGTCCATGAAGTCCTGACCGCGCGTGGGCATCACAATGGATGCGTTGCTGGTGAAGTCGAGCCGGGTCTTCTTCTGGCCCCTGCCGCTGCGGGTCGTGATGAGGATGACGCCGTTAGCGGCGCGGGAGCCGTAGACGGAGGCCGATGTCGCATCCTTGAGGACGGAGATGGTCTCTATGTCGTTGATGTTGATGCGGTTGATGTTGACGTCGGGCATGCCGTCGACCACCACCAGCGGACTGGCGTTGTTGACGGTGCCGAGGCCCCGGATCAGCAGGGACGCATCGTTGTTGCCGGCCATGCCCGAAGACTGTACCGCCTGCAGGCCGGGCACCATGCCCGTAAGCGCAGACGACACGTTCGGAAGGGCCCGGCTTACCATCTTGTCATCGACGTTGACCGTTCCCACGGCCCCCACCAGGTTCACCTTCTTCTGCCGGCCGTAACCCACGACCACCACGTCGTTCAGAGAGGAGGAGGACTGCTTGAGCGCGACCAGATAGTCGCTCCGGTCGTCCACCTTGATGCTGAACGGCTCGTGCGTGGCCGAGGTGAAGACCAGCTCGTCGCCCTTGGAAGCGGAGATTTTGAACTTCCCGAGCGCGTCGGTGGTGGTGCCTGCGCTGCCGCCGCGGACCGCGACGGAGATGTTCGGCAGGACTTCCCCCGCCCCATAAGAGGCATCGAGGAGAGAAGAACCAGGGCCAAGGCGGACATTTTCATCCACACAAAAGCCCCCAGCAGAATACGCCGGGCATTCATAAGCAGTCGATTTATAGCCCTAATGTAGCACGTTCAGAGACATTTCCGAATCCCACTCATAAAAAAACCTACCGATAACGTTTGCGATAAGACGCCGGAATATGGGAAAGACAGCCCTTGGAATGAGAAAAATGTACCCGCCAGCCGAGCGCCTGATTGCGAAAAAGCCCACGAACATGCAGGGATTTTGAAATGAGGGACGACATGACATGGAAAACCAGAAAGGCACTACGGATATCAATCACCTGAACTACCATCCATAATGACTCTAACAGCCAACTGAAAGGGCATATCATGATATCTAGGTTCAACTATCGCCCCTCGACTGTGACCAATAATCCCGTTCCCCTATCCCACCTGGACTGCTCCACCCCCCAATACTATCTGTGATAGATGCCCGTGGGCGATGGCACAGGCGCGCGCCATCCATCCCGCGGGGACGAAAGTGGCGGGTCGCCCCGGATGCAAAGCCTCCATGGCGGACCGATATTGGGCTTCCAATCCGGCACCGGCGCAGAGGTATGTCATGACCCCGTCACCCGGCAAGGCACGCAGCTCGTGTCCGATCAGCAGTCCGCTCAGGTAATGATGGTTGACGGCCGGGTCGACGGCCCGTAACACATGACGCGCGCGTATGCCGAACAAAGCCCTCAGCAAGGGTGTATCGCCGGAAGCCTTGACCCCTTCCAGGAAGGCATCCCTTCCCTCCTCGAATGCCAAGCCCTCCCGGACGGAGTTTCGGAGCACACCTTGCCGACTCAGCAACGAGAAAAGTTCGCCGGTGAGATAGGTGTCGATGCCGGTGATGCATCCATCTGAAATATGAAGATGCTTGCTGTGCGTCCCGGGCAGGACGACCACCGATTCCCCCCCCTCCTGCCCCAGTGTGGGAAGCAGACGGTAGACACCGATGAGCTCCACCTCCTCCCCACGAAGCATGTCGCTGCCGCTGCTCACACCCGACAGCAGATGGATGACCCCGCCCTTGGATAGCATACCCTCGAGCCTCGCCCATACTACATCCCGCCCGTCGAGCCGGAACGGCACGGGCGCGTATGGCAGCGGACGTATGCCAAGTGTGGAGGATGCCATCCCGGAGACGACAACCGGGAGGCCCCCAATATCCTCGCCCGAGGCTTCCGCCAAGGCAACCAGCTGAGCGTCCAGGTAGCGACAGAGATAGGCAGCCCTGTCCTCCGCTGCGATGCCTAGTGACTCGCGGGCCTGGTCCAGCACGGAGATTCCTTCTCCAGTGGTCCGTTCGCAGATGACATCCCCGCCGACCGGGTCCACCAGCCGTATCCTGAAATTGCTAGTACCCCAGTCGCAGGAGACGATCCTTCCCTCTATACCTCCACTTCCGTCAGACATGTTTCAAATCTAGGCAATCGCATTGGTTCGTACCTTGGAACAAAGACTTTCGCATGAGCCAGCCTGCACCCACCCCGACACGTCTACCCGAGGTCGACCTGCTGCGTGGCCTCACGATGCTGCTGATGGTCTTCGTCAACGACCTCTGGACACTGCAAGGTGTCCCGACCTGGATGCTGCACGTCGCGCCCGATGCCGACGGCATGGGCCTCTCCGACACGGTCTTCCCCGCGTTCCTCTTCATCGTGGGCCTGTCCCTGCCCCTCTCCGTCGAGGCCAGGAGGGCGAAGGGGGACGGTGGCACCGAGCTTGCCTGGCACGTGGTGTCACGGTCGCTGGCGCTGATCGTGATGGGACTCTACCTGGTCAACGGCGAGAACCTCAACGCCGCGGAGAGCGGCATGCCGCGTCATGTCTGGTACCTCTGCTGTTGTACCGCCTTCCTGATGATCTGGAACAGCTACCCGCGGCTGCCCGACCGGAAATGGGTGAAG